>NZ_JASJFB010000756.1:0-11566 GCF_030065455.1 Microcystis sp. M53602_WE12
AGATCCAGTACTTTTTGATTGACAAAAGGTCTAAAAGTCTTACCCAACAAGGTTTTTAGATTTATTCAGCAAGCCCTAATTAAATTGAAGATAAATCCCCCCTTGATCCCCCTTGATAAGGGGGGTGTCTGATAATTTTTAACACCTACCTACTTAAATTAATCTTTAATATTTAATTAATCTCTGAAAGATTAATAAGGTACGGTTCTAAACTCCACGCAATTATTACTAGGATTATAGAGAGTGTAAACTGCTTTATTTAATTCTTTACCAACGCTACCAACCCCAATTAAACGCTTATCTTGAATCGTCAAAGTTTGGCTTGGTTGCCGTTTATCTAAAGTAGTAACAGTGCTGGTTAAATTAGCAGACTGTAAAGAATAATCAAAAACTTTTCCCGCACGACCACAAAATAGATTATTAACTCCCACCCGTTGCAGTCGATCTAAAATTTGCCATGGGGGAGTATCGGGGGTTAATTCTTCACTAACACTGACACTACTGCCATGAATTAATAAACAATCCAACTCGACAAAACCAAAATCGAGATTTCGTAACCATTGCACCGTTTCCAAAGAAACTGCGTCCCAGAGTTGTTTAGTGCTATCAATTCCATGTTTATCGATTAATTCCGTCGGTTCTCCTGTGGCTCCTAAACTGTGTAAAATTAGACATTGTTCTTCCCACCATCCCCGACAAACCTGCGGATATAAGTTATTTTTAGTGGGATAACGTATTTGTTCTACCAGCATTTCACTATCGGGATTAACGCCGATAAAATCTCCTAAAATATATAAATTTTCTACAGTAACTGACCGTTGCTGAATATCTTCCAAGACCGCTTGATAGGCTGGTAAATTACCTTGAATACCGCTTAAAATCGCCCACATAATTTCTTGATTTATCACAAATTAACGTTCGCAAACATGAGTCGGATCATCGGCTTTTTCCGCATATTCTAGACCCTTAGCCAATCGCCAAGCGAAAATAGGAGGTAAACCCGATGCTAAAATAGCCTGACAGGTTTCCTGATAGTTATAGGCCACTTCTCGCAGTTGTACCGCTGCCGTTTCTCGATCGTAAATCACATAGGTGGCATTTGGACGACCGTGACGCGGTTCTCCCACCGATCCCACGTTGATGATACGTTTAACCGGTGTGGTAAATTGCCGCGACTGTTCCCCATCGGGTTGATAAACTTTTATTTGCAAGCTTCCCGCGTCGAGAGTGCGAATATAGGGGATGTGGGTATGTCCACAGAATAAAACCTCTGTATCTACCGATAAAACCCGTTCTAAAGCCGTAAAAGCGTCCATTTCGGCTAAAAGGTACTCATGGTTACTTTGGGGACTACCATGGACAAAACAGAGGTGATCTAGCTTAAAAATTTCGGGCAGTTTTGACAAATAATTACGGTTTTCTGGGGTGATTATTTGATTTGTCCACTCATGAGCTAATCTACCGCGTTTTTCTGCTAAAAGCGACGGATAACTGCACTCACAGGCATTTAATCCCTCAACGATATCCTCATCCCAACACCCTTGTACCGTGGTAATCCCCAGTTGACGGATTTTTTCCACCACTTGGTTAGGATGGGGTCCATACCCAACTAAATCCCCTAAACAGTAGATTTCTTGACAACCCTGTTGGTCTAAATCTTGCAAAACAGCATTAAAAGCGGGCATATTGCCATGAATACAGGATAAAACGGCTATTTTCATCAGATTAACTCCATTTCTGGCTCTAAAGATTCTTGAAATTGTTGTTGATAATACAAAAGTGCCTCATCGGACAGACAACAATCACTCAGGGTATCGGCAATTGTCGGTTTATCGAGATTGCGACCGACGATTTCAATCCCACTGAAGCGATTCGGTCTCCCATCGAGATTTAAGGGGAAATTTAAGCTTTGAAAGTCTTTTTCTGGCCATTCATCCATAAATTCCCCATAAATACACTGACCATCGATGATATCGAAGATACTTTTAACCCGCAGCACTTCCCCATAGGCCCCTTGGGTTAATTCTGTCCAAAAGGTGGTTAAACTGGAAAAATCGAGGATTTCTCCCGTTAAAACGGCTCTATAAATCTGTATTTCTCGTTTTTTTAACCATTGATCACCTTTTATGGTTGTTTTGACGGGACTGATGACTATTTCATCGACGGGAACTTGTCCTTCGGGGATTTCTTCGTCTGGAGACGTAATCGCTACCCGATGACAATTGAGGGGTTTTAGAAAGCTTTCGAGGGATTGCGTGTCTAAATGCCATGGTACTTCCATGTAGATCGTGTTTTCCATGGATAAACTGCTCAAAAGGTCTTCTTCTTCCCTAGAAATAGAGGACAACTGGGGAAAGTCATTCTGTAAAGTGAGATGATCAATGGGAAAAGTTTCCGTCTGGGGACTAAAATATAGACTTGGCTGCTTGCTTTGGGCGATTTGTTGGCGAATCCAATGGGTTTTTCCCGCAGCTATACCCCCCGTCACCACGATAATCATTTTGCTCCTTCTTTATTGTGGTAATGATAATCATTCTAGCATAAGTTAGATTGGGGCAAGTAATCTTCCTTAACCAATCCTCTAGACTTAGCCAGGTTATTTTGGGAAAAATTGGCGGTTTCTTGGGATATTAATCATGGTTATGGCTCTTTTCTCTAGGATACCATTGGCTTTGTCCATCGGGTAAATCAACTAAGGTAATTCCCCTCGTTTTTAATTGTTCCCTTAATCGATCGCCGCTTCCGTAAAGTGCAAGGGTTTGCGATAATGAGCTTGGAGAACAAAGAGATGTAAACCATTGGATCGAGGGTTCGTTAAATTTTAAAGTTTTTATCCATAAATCATTAGAGTTCTTGCATAATTAATTTTTGAGAGTTCAAAAACAGCAAAAATAAGGATTAAATGGCATAAAATCTGTAAATAGACCATTTAATTGATTATTATTCATTCTTAATTCTCCTGACTACTGACTACTGGCTCCTGACTCCTAACCCTAACAACGATTTTTGATTTCTGCAAGAGGTCTATTCATAGTTTGTCCTTTTTAATTTTTTGAGAACTAGCCAAGCATTCGTTTAGTTGTGTCAAGATTTCCTCTTTATTTAAATTTCTGCCGATAAAAACTAACTGATTCTGAGGAGATGTATCCCATTCTACCGCTTGCAGATCGTAACGAAGACCGCTCAATTGAAAAATATGTTTTAAATCGCTTTGTTGAAACCAGAGAATCCCTTTAGCTCGAAAAACATTTATCGGCATTTTTTCCGTGAGAAAAGGTTCAAATTTATCTAGATTAAATGGTTTATCGCTAACAAAGGAGACAAAATTAAAGTCTTCAGTAGATTGATTATCACTGGAGATTGGGCGATTTTTTTGAAAGTCTCTCAACTGGACTTTATACAATTCTTCTTTAGTTAAACCTAGATCTAACAATAAACCCAAAGGAACCTGACCATAACTACTTTTTAGGAGTCTTATACCCTCTTTTTCTCGACGAATAAACTTTTCTAAATCATCTAATTTCTTGGAACTGACTCGATCTATTTTATTGAGAATTACCACGTCACCATAACGAATTTGACTAAGGGCAATGTTACTATCAAAATGATCCGCAGTAAAGGTTTCAGAATCCACGAGGGTAATAATAGAATCTAAGCGAGTCAAATATTTTAACTCCGTGGCCAAGAAAGTGAGGATAATTGGCAAAGGATCGGCTAATCCTGTGGTTTCAATAATTAGATAGTCCACGGGTATTTCTTTTTCTAAGACCTGATAGACTGTCTCAATTAAACTATCGTTAATCGTACAACAAATACAGCCATTACTCAATTCTACCATATCTTCATCGATGGAAACAAGCAATTGAGAATCAATATTAATATCCCCAAACTCATTGATTAAGACGGCAACTTTTAACCCTTCTTTATTGTCAAGAATATGATTGAGTAAGGTGGTTTTTCCACTCCCTAAAAAACCAGTAATAATCGTCACAGGCATTCCTGATTTAGGTAAACAAGGGAGGGAATCGGAGAGGGGAATTATCAAAGAACTCATGGCAGCTAACCCACTTGTAAGTTAATTAATTGGCAGAAAATAGGCTTTTCTCAACCCTGTTAAATTCGTCTGGAGGGGATCAATCTCCCCTATTTGCTGGTTTATACAAAAGCTTCAGAGATTAGTTTTAGATAGGATCGCCGTTTGCATTTTTTCTAATAAATCTGCCAGCGTCATCGAACCTAAATCACCCCCTTGTCGAGTGCGAACACTTAGAGTTTTACTGCTAACTTCTCTTTTTCCAATCACAGCTAAGACAGGGATTTTTTCTAGTTCTCCTGTACGAATTTGTTTGCCTAAACGCTCACCACTTTTATCGATTTCCACTCGATAACCAGCTTGTTTTAACTGCACTGCTACCTCTAAAGCATAATGCTGCTGTTCATCACTAACGGGTAATAAACGGACTTGAATAGGTGCTAACCAGAGAGGAAAATCTCCCGCATAATTCTCGATTAAAATACCAAAAAATCTTTCCAAAGAGCCAAAAATAGCTCGATGAATCATAATCGGTCTTTCCCGAGTACCATCCCTAGCGACATATTGCATATCAAAGCGTTCTGGCAAGTTAAAATCGACCTGAATCGTGGAACATTGCCACATTCTACCGATCGCATCTTGAATTTTTATATCAATTTTTGGACCATAAAAAGCCCCACCTCCCTGATCCTCAATATAATCCCACTTTTTAGCATTTAAGGACTCAATTAAAGCTGCGGTTGCCAATTCCCAAACACTATCGCTACCCACGGATTTACTGGGACGAGTCGATAAATTTACCTCATAATTAGTAAAGCCAAAATCGGAGAGAATTTTCTCGGTTAAATTTAAAACTCCTAGAATCTCTGCGGCAATTTGTTCGGGCAAACAAAAAATATGAGCATCATCTTGAGTAAAACCTCTTACCCGCATTAATCCATGTAAAACCCCCGATCGCTCGTAACGATAAACTGTGCCTAATTCTGCCCATCTGAGGGGAAATTCTCGATAGGAATGCAGGTCATTTTGATAGGTTAAAACATGAAAAGGACAATTCATCGGCTTAATTTGATAGCTTTGCTGTTCTAACTCGATCGCCTCAAACATATTGTCGCGATAAAAGTCCCAATGTCCCGAAGTTTTCCACAGATCTAAATTAGCTAGATGGGGAGTATAAAGAAATTGATAACCCGCTTCTAAATGAGCTTGGCGCCAATAATCTTCGATTAAATAACGCATTGTTGCACCCCGGGGATGCCAAAAAACTAAGCCTCCACCTGCATCTTCTTGGATGCTAAATAATTTTAATTGTTGTCCCAATTTGCGATGATCTCGTCGCTGCGCTTCTTCTTTTTGTTGGAGATAATTTTGTAATTCTGCGGGGGTTTGCCAAGCTGTGCCGTAAATTCGCTGTAATTGCGGCTGTTTTTCATCTCCTTGCCAATAAGCACCCGCTACACTTTCCAAGGCGAAAGCATCGGGGTTAATTTCCCCCGTCGAGTTGAGATGGGGTCCCGCGCACAGATCCCACCAAAATTCTTCCGGGGGAGAAACAGCACCATCAATTAACGAGGGTTCTCGATCGCTCCGTCCTGCGTCTGGACTACCGATAAAATAACGGGTAATGGTTTCATCTGGGGGAATTCTCTCTAAAATTAACTTTTTGTAGGGTTGATTAAGGCGCTCGATTTCTGCGGCAATTTCGCTTCTTTCCAGCACTTCTCGGATAATTGGCAGGTTTTGCCCGATAATTCGCCCCATTTCTGCCGCTATTTTCTCCAAATCTTCGGGGGTAAAGGGTGTTGGGCGATCGAAATCGTAGTAGAATCCCGTTTCTGTCCAGGGACCAATAGCGACTTTGGTTTCAGGAAAGAGAGTTTGTACAGCCATCGCTAAGATATGGGCGCAAGTATGGCGTATTTTTACGATTTTTTGCGAATCTTCTTGGATAACGGGGCTTTCTGCTAGGGGGTACTTAATCTGATTGACCATTGCCTGCTAAAATGATAATGATTATCATCTTAGCAGAGGAGGGCTGATGTCTGAGAGAAAAATGCGCTCAACATCTATAAGCTATGTATATTAAGGGTTGAGTTCGTAATCATTCCCCTTATTTTTCAGACTGACTATACTCTGCTTAGATGTACTCCATAGCCAGCAAAAAGTGGCTCTCCTAGACTGGTTATAGCAAATGAGTAGTTTAAATGAGCCTAACTCCTTAAAAAGTAGAGAATCCAACAAAATAAAAAGCTTTTTTATTAAAATTGCTTTTTTGAATTCCTAGTAAGCTTTGCTACACAAGTCTCACAGGAATTATTGTGCTAATATATCATAACTACTCTAGAAGAGCCATAATTTATAATCGGCCAAGTGCTTATATTCATGACCCCGATTATCGCGTGGAACAGGATGTGGTTGGGGTTGTCCTCGTTCATCTGGTGGAACAAACCGAGGTTGTTTAGCTTGACAAATTATTAACTCGGCCCAATTTTCTAGACTTCTATTTTCTGTAAAATATTCAAACTCATGTAGTGAACGAATAACAGGCGGCATTGTCAGACCTAATTCCGAACAATAATTAGTTTCCTCGATCATAAATTCAAACATTTGAGAAGGTCTTATTGCATCATAAAAGGAGAGAACCAAAGGAATAACAGGCTTATCTTTCAAATTATACGCTCGAACGGTTGCCGAAATTTGTTCTGTAGCTTCGTGAAATCTCATATAAAAATTGGCTAGTCCTTCAGGATGAAAACAGGCGCTAGTGTCAGGGGACATTAGCGAATTCTTACATTCGATAATAATATAGGCATTAGGAAGGCATATCAAAAAGTCTGCTCGTTTTCCCGCTTTATTGATCGAGTCTGTTTCGTCAACAGGAATTCTTTCAAAAGATGTCGGAGCAATCTGGGGCAAAAAAACTGTTTCCAGATATGTTTCCACCGCATCACTTAAAATACCATCTCGTTTTTTTCGATTCTCTTCGTAGGGCGTAAGAATATTTGTGTTAATCTGGTTCCAGCAGGATTCAGACAAAGAAAGAGGATCGGGAAGACAGTATTTTTGTTTGCCAAGATATATAAATGGAATATCTAAAAAATAATTATAAAAGAATGGTTGATAAGGTTCTGATACTGTTTCTATACTTCGCTCAACTTTTGTCCAAAAACATTGAGAATCTTTTTTTGTAGATAGATTAAAAGGCAAGCTATTGAGTGAAATAAATTTTTCAAGATTCTCTTGAGTAATTCCCTGATCTTCGAGTTCTTTATCCCGAGAAAAGTCGATAAGACCCCATTGCTCTCCATTGCTCTTTCCCCATTCAATCGCCGACATAAATTGATTAAAGTAAACCTGGGTTGATAATCCCGCTCGCTGATAAAAAAGCTCAAGAATAAGAGGGTGTGATTGATGAATAATCTCCAATAATTTAATCGTGCGCTGAATACGGGATATTGGGTTTCCAAATCCAGAATTTTGAAAAGCCGCCGAACGCTGACAGAAGAGTCCTGGCGAATGGCGGCGCACTTTCTCTTTTGTGATAAAATCACTAGGCTTGATCGTCCAGTTACGAACTTTGTTTATATGGTTTTTCTCGTATTTTGCAATGTTATTTACGATTTCTTCCGATTCTTTTTTCAACAGATTTTTGTCTGAAATTGTATGGTTCGGCCAACCAAAATAAACTTGAATCAAAGAATCGAATTCTTCTGGAATTATTTCTTGATCACGATGTATGTTTCCCGCACTAGCAAGAAGGATCAATCGAATCGCATAATTGCGTAATGCGTTACTTTCTACCCATTTACAAGGATCACTCTTCCAGCTTTCCCAGTTGCGCCAACAAATATTAGCTCCCATTTTTAAAATAGAATGAGAGTTATATCGACGAAGATAGTCTTTTAATTCTGTTATGTTCGAGAAGTTCATGAGAACGGGACGCGCGAGTTACCTAGTCTAATTATAGTACATCGCTCCGGGACGATCGATCCCCCGAAAAGTGTCCATTCTAACCCTAACGAATTGGGTCTAGAATGCTATTGTAGTGATTTCAAATAAGTACGATACACTCTCGATCGATAAAACCCTTATTCTATCTGGCATTGATATTCCCAATCTTAATTGAAATGACTATATCTCGAAAATTTACCGAGACAAGTCCAACTTAGACCAATCCTCGACTTCCAACGTGTTTCTCGCTCAAAATCCCGACAATCGAGTGCCTCTTCCGAAAAGGCACGCATTGGATGCACCGCACATTTCAAGCGATAATCTCCGGTACAAAAAACACAGCGACTACAGGGAATTCGATGCAGCTTTTGCAACTGCCGGCGCCCTTGGGCAACAGCAAGAAAAAGGGCAGTAAAAAAGAACAGCAGCGTTATCCAGATCGCGATCGGACAAAAGAGCGGTATTAGCCTTAACATAAATCTCGATTTTTGTCAATTAAGGAATAATTACAGTTTGCTCAGAAAGAAATTCCTGTGGAACTAGAGATCGCCAGAAACTAAAAATCTCTTGACTGACGCTGTAGGGGTGGGAATAGTGGAAAAAATAACGTCCTTTGTGACAACTCCAAATGCGATCGCCTGACTTTAACCAGGGTTGCCATCCCTGCAATAAATGCCGATCAATTACCGTATCGATATCTCCCCCACAGACTAACAGGGGTACGGGAACTGTCCCCGGGGGGAAATGGGCATTCTGATAGAGATTATGGGGAGAAAGGGACAATAATAAATCCTCTTCCAAGAGATAGCGATATTCTTGGGTTAAAGCGCAGGATTGATGACCAAAAAGATTGTGAACCGATTGATTGAGCAGAGTTTGACGAGAACAAGGCAGTAATTTTGATAGCACATAATAATGAGCTTGCCAATCGATCGCCGGATAGACTCCCACAGAGAGCAAAGTTAAGGATTTTACCCTTTCTGGATAACGACGCGCATACAGTAATCCTACTAATCCCCCCGTGCCGTGGCCGACTAAATGCAGCGGTTGATCGCATTGTTTCAGGTAATCTTGTATTAATACCAAGGCGATATCAAGAGAAGCTGGCTCATCAAGAGATTGACAGTATTGCCAATCAGCGATCGCAATTTCCCGGGCTAAAAAATCCAACACCGGGCGATCAAAACGGCGAAAACTGGGGTTAACATTAATCCAAACTGCATCAGGTAATCGAGACATAATAATCAAGGATATAGGGGATTTTTCAGTGATCAGTAAACAGTAATCAGTAATTGGTGAAAAGAAAGCTGCGAACTAGCCACTTAATACTATTCACTGATAACTGATAACTGATAACTGATTGATAGCTAACTAAACGCCAAATTCGCCCTTAAGTCCCGCGACCCAAGTTTTGATCCGTTGTTCAGTTAAATCGGATTGGTTGTCTTCATCGAGGGCTAAACCGACAAATTTGCCATTTTTTAGGGCTTTCGACTCGTTAAAATCGTAACCTTCTGTCGGCCAATAACCGACAGTTTTACCCCCTAGGGAGGCGATTTTTTCTTCCAGTATCCCCAGAGCATCTTGAAAGTTATCCGCATAACCGATTTGATCCCCCATCCCGAAATAAGCGACCTTTTTGGAGACGAAATCAATGTCATCCAATTCATCGTAAAAACCCTCCCAATCGCTTTGTAATTCGCCGATATTCCATGTGGGACAACCGATAATCAGGGCATCGTAGGGGGCAAAATCCTCGGTAGAAGCGGAGGAGATATCGTGTAATTCTACAATTGCCTCACCTCCAAATTCTTTCTGAATCATTTCCGCCACCGTTTCGGTTTTGCCGGTTTGCGTGCCAAAAAATAAGCCAATTTTTGCCATAAAATTTGTCCTTGTTGCGAAATAAGTGAGTTTAACTCTTAATTCTCCTTGATAGGGAATAAAGCCCCTGATTACAGTTTTCTCCCTCTGAAACTGGCATTTCCTGCCGGCAAGAACTACAGTACCAATAAGAGCGAGAGCGTCCAATGTGATGCAGCAATTTGGTGTTACAACAGGGACAGTAAGGCATAAGGGACAGTTAGAAAGATTGATCAGCGGGGAAAATTAGGAAAATCGATAGTTTATCCTAATCTTCCTTGAAAAAACTAGGCTTCTATCGCATTTAAGGCTTTTTCTACTCGTTTAAAGTCAAAACCCATCGCGCGTAAAGCGTGCCAGAGATGACCTTGTAAAAAGAAGAAAGCGAGGAAAAAGTGGGCATTAGCTAACCAACAGCGCGCCGTATGCACTCCAAAGGGCAATTTCACCGTGTCGGCAAAGTAGGGAGCAATTCCTAACTTCACTTCTAAAATTGGCCCGTAAAATTCGACTGGATAAGCGAGGGTATTTACCCCACAGAAATAGGCGGCCACGAAACCAGCGAGGGCAATTCCGCCCAAGGAATAGGATAAAATGGCTTCTCCGGAGAAAATCAGCACATTTCTCGCCCATTTGAGCGGGGGAACGATAATATGCCAGACACCGCCCCCAATTAACATTAAACCGACGTAGATATGACCACCGACTAAATCTTCGAGATTGTCCACAGTAGCGAAGTGGGTTTGATAGCCATAGATAACCCAAGGATCGAGGGTTGGTTCACTAACGACTCGGACAGCGCCGATAGTTGCGTCGTATAATCCCCCCCAGTACATAGCTCTGGCCACTAATAATAATGCAGCTATACCTAAAAAGAGCAGGTGATGACCGAGAATAACTCCTAATTGTCGGGGTTCACTCCAATCGAAATGGAATTTTTTCCCCGGACCGGAGGAATCTTTCAGGGTTTCTGGGACTCTTAACAGGTGAAATAAGGCTCCTGCTCCCAAAACTGCCGAAGAAATCAGATGAATTGAGCCAATCACGAAAAAGGGATAGATATCGATGATTTGCCCCTTTTCTCCGACTCCAAAGCCTAAAGTGGCCAGGTGCGGCAGTAAAATTAAGCCCTGTTCTGCCATGGCTATATCGGGGCGATACTGGGAAATTTCAAATAAGGTGAAGGCTCCTGCCCAAAAAGCGATTAAAGCAGCTTGAGCAACGTGGGCAACGATAAATAAGCCTGATTTATCGGCAAAACGGGCATTTCCTGCCCACCAGTCGTACTCGATCTGAGGATTATCGTAGGTCTGCATGGCATCTTTTAACGAAAATAGAACCAAGCTTATTGATAATAATATGCAATAAGCTTTAAGTCTTAGTCTAGAATAATTCTCAATAAAGTCAAGTTAAGAATTGTTACAGTTGCTCGGCATACTTTAATACATCAGTATTTTTAGCCTGATCAGCCTTTGAAAATCAAGGCTTTTCAGCATGAATCTTGGATCGCAGCTAGAGTAATCACCTCAAATAATTGAGAATAATTATTAATTAATTTTTAACAAAGACTAGAGGATAATTAGCTTGTCATCACTTAAACAAGCCTGTAATTAGGGTCTGCTGAAAAAGTTTTTCCTGGGGGTAGGAGTCAGTAGCCGGTCGTCAGGAGTCGGTCGTTTCAGGCTTTGTTGCCCTTGTTTTTTGTACCAAGCGATGTAC
>NZ_JASJFB010000153.1:0-2251 GCF_030065455.1 Microcystis sp. M53602_WE12
CAACAGTAGATATCTGGCTCGTCCCAGTTCATTTTCTAACACTTTCTGGTATAGTTCACTTATCATTTTCGTTATTTAGGTCATATATGGTAAATATGACTTATCTTTTTTTGGAGTCTGTGTCTGTATTTTATGATACATAAGCTTTTCAGCTTGCTTGTCCCCCTGTCAGGTTTTAAATGCCTTACAACCTGTGGGATGGAATTCTCCCCCGTCACCTCCACCAGCACCGGCAGCAGTCAAAAAGCCTGTTTCACCAATACCCCTAATTGCTTCACCTACTCCATTTACCGAAAAACTACCCAATCGAGTCACAATGGAGATGGTGAGCTTACCAGCAGGTAAATTTCTCATGGGTTCTCCTGAAAGTGATCCCGATGCTAAAAGCTATGAAAAGCCTCAACACCCAGTTAAAGTCAACAGTTTTGCGATTGGCAAATATCCAGTGACTCAGGCACAATATCAAGCAGTAATGGGAACAAATCCCTCTTATCTTAAAAACAATCCCCAAAATCCGGTAGAAAGTGTTAGTTGGGAGGACGCTCAAGCCTTTTGTCAGAAATTGAGTCAAATAACTGGCAAAACCTATCGCCTACCGACGGAAGCGGAATGGGAATATGCTTGTCGTGCGGGGACAACCACTCGCTATTATTTCGGTGATGATGCCAATCAGTTAGGAGATTACGCTTGGTATGACGGAAATTCTCAGAAGACAACTCATCCTGTGGGTCAGAAAAGGCCCAATGCTTGGGGACTCTATGACATGATTGGCAATGTTTGGGAGTGGTGCGAGGACAATTGGCATGATAGCTATGAGAATGCACCAAAGGATGGCAGTGCTTGGATAAAAAATGGTAATGATAATCGTTCTCCATTGCGGGGCGGTTCTTGGTTCTTCAATCCTGCTTTCTGCCGTTCCGCTTTCCGCAACAGCTTCTTCCCCAACGGCGACGTCAACTACGGTTTTCGGGTGGTGTGCGGTGCTGGGAGGACTCTGTAACCCTTTTTCCCTTTTTACCCTTTTTCTCTTTTTCCCGCCTAGCGGCGGGTCGATTTTTTTTTTTGAGCCGTAGGTTGGGTTTCGTTCCTCAACCCAACCCAATTATTTAAAAGTGTTGGGTTTCACTATCGTTCAACCCAACCTACGATCTACTGATTATTTATTCCCTTTTTTGCATGAGTGCATGAGTAGAAAACGGGTTTCTCGGAGAAACCGGTTTTCTGTGGGTTACTCAACGGATTTAGGATAATATTGGTGCGTTACGTCGCGTATGTAATTAATGTAAATTAAATAATATTGTTGCGCTCCTAACGCACCCTACCTACTCTACCTACTCATTTCCCTTGTTTCAAGGCTCTGCCTTAAAGCAATATTCAGGTAGAAGCTGGGAACGAGATAATGCTCTCATTGACCAACTCAAACAAGGAGCGATCGCCGATCTCGGAAGGGGCGTTAATGTTATGTAATGCACCTCAACTAACCTATTTTAGCTAATCCTTGTAGTAAAATGAAACAGGACACTCGACTTAACCCTTAACCTTACAAAAGTCATCATGAATATTCAACTAAAACCCAATCAAGAACAATTTATCCAAAAACAGTTAAAAAGTGGCAGATTTAATAATTCAGAACAAGTCATAGATACCCCTTTTTACTTGCTAGAAATCCTCGATCAAGATTACTTACAATGGGTAGAAGAAACTCGTCAAAAAATTGACGTTGCCATAGCCGAATTAGATAATGGAGAGGGATTAGATGGAGAAAAAGTCATAAGTAGTCATGCAAAATAAATTTCCTAGTGAAGACAGGCAAGAGGCAATAGGCAAGAGGCAAAAGCTTTATCGAAATGTGTAGTTAATTTTGCTTAGGTACTTAAATGATATACTCGAAAAATTTAAAAAAGCGCAACAAAAATAATTATCGAAAAGAAGATAAATAATTATGACAGAATATACTATTAGTTCGGGAAACATTTTTGAAGACTTAGGCTTTGCTAATGCAGAAGAAAAACTCGCTAGGTCGATTTTTTTTGAGATTTTCTAGGGTGCGGACTAGGCAGCTTTTGCCTTTTTGGGGAGCAGTTTAAGGAGGTTATAATACTAAATCCAGTTAATGAACTACCCCGCCGCAAGCGGACGGGGTATCAGAATCAAAATAGACTCAATTGTAGATTTTGGTGTAGCTGCAGGTATTCTTTATCTTGTTCTTTTACATATCTCGCTATCATACCTTCATCCCCATGCTTTCCTA
>NZ_JASJFB010000548.1:0-5847 GCF_030065455.1 Microcystis sp. M53602_WE12
GGGGGACTAAGGGTAGGGTTGATTCATGAATCAACCCTACTATGAATCAACTCTAGGACTAAGGGGGGATCGAACCTAAAATCCATTTTTAATTTAATTATAACCAGCTACTTAATCGATTGATGGGCAATGATATGGATGAAGAAACCAAGTATTATCTAATCGCTTGTGGGACAAAGGATTACAACGCATTCGAGCAATTACCCAGCGTCGAGACGGATTTAGAATTGGTGAACAGTCTGTTTACCAGTGGTTTTGGATATGAAAGAGTTCTGCCAAGTTTACACTTGAATCCCACAACTAACGATCTTAAAAAATTATTCCCTGATTGGCTTCGGGATAGAGAGCGACATGGAACGAAAAATATTCTTATTTTTTACTATTCCGGTCATGGCGAATATTGTCAAGGTGATGGACATTATCTCATACTGGAAGACACAAATAGTGACGATATACCTTCAACGGCTTTACCGACTCAAGACTTAGTTCGTCCTATTAAAAATAAGCAAGTAACCATCTCTCAAGTTCTCTATATTATTGATACTTGTTACTCCCAAAGTGGTGCGGGAGATATTATAAAATTCGTTAGCGATGCGATAAAACAATATGAAGCGGTTCAAGGAGCTAATATAGCTATTCATGTTATGGCAGCTTGTAGGTCAAAAGATACAGCGATCGAAGGCGTTTTATCCCGATCGCTGCAACAAGCTCTCGATGATATAGAAGCGATCGATTTTTATTCCCACTCTGGATATGTCGATCTAGGTTGGTTGGTTCATAAAATGAACCAAAATGTTGACAGTAATCAGCGTGTTAATTATTCTGCGCTAGGAATTGAAACCCATGCTATCTTTTTTCCTACTTATCCTAAAGCTGACCAAAAATGGGAAAATCAACGATTTAATTTAATCGAAAAACTTTTCAATATTTTAAATATTAATTCCGATAATAGTTTATTCTTAATCAACTCTTTTCTGTTAGTCTATGAGGATCCCAAATCGTCATCTATTTCAAACATACAAGAGCTTATAGAAAAACTAAAAGATTTGTCTAGTAAGCCAGTTAATCAAGAAATATGTCCTTTGATTTTATTTTCTGAATGGTGCAGATTGAAGTTATTTAAGAATGAAACCCTAGATATTGCTGAAGATATTGATACTTGGAAAGGTGAAGCTATTCGATATAGGGATGGTGTGCAGTTAGACACAATCAAAAAATATGCGAGAGAATTGTGGGATAAATTTAATAAAAATATCGAACTAGAAGGAAGAATACAAATTGTAATCTCACCCGCAATTGATAAACATAATAATACTGGCTTACAAACAGAATATTTTCATGTAAATACGATGTTTTTTGTGGGAATAAACAATAAAATTAAGTTATGGAATATCTATAAAAAAGAACAAGGTTTTATGATAGAAGAAATGCAAGATAGTTTCTATCAGGTAATTCCTGAAATATTTTACTATTTACCCGATCGAGCGAGACTAGAGATTGAATTTTTCCTTCCATTTGCTTTGCTGAAACACTCCCTAGAAGATATTAAGTTTAGAACCGGTGAGGGGCCATCTATCGGATACGAGTATCCTGTTTTTATTAACTCCTTCGATCGCTATTTCGATGAAGATTTCCGAGAAATACGCGACAAGATCGAGGAGATCAAGAGAGCTTTATGGGAAAATAATAGCGATCTTGACCAGAAACATTACTACATCGGAACCGAACCATCGATCGCCGATCTGGAAGAGATCGTGGAATCCCTGCCGATCGCCGTCTGGAGTCGAAACGCCAATCAACCGATGACAGATAACGATCTAAAACCCTCGGAATGGAAAAACTGGCCCGATAAGATCAAAGAATTACGCAGAAACGAGCGAAAAATCGCCCTTTTCTGGGACGATCTATACCCCAAACCCGCCCCGAGACCGAGACCTCTAAACACGAGAGTGGTGGAATCCAATGGCCAATAAACCAGTTACCAAAGCAGAAGAACTTCGCATCTATCGGGGTTTGACCCTGAGCGCGAACAGTTTACCCACACCCGAAGAACAAAGAAAACACCTCGATCGCATCCCACCGCCACCCCCTTGGCGCAGTTTTAGCCTGTCCCCGGAAGAATGGACAAAAGCGGCAAAATCGCAGGAAATACCGCCCGAACAGGGAAAAATCGACCCTAGGGCTTTAGGATTCGTCGCGGATAAGAAAGCGGTGGAATTGGTGAATGCTGCCCTCTGTTTGCGTCGTCCCCTACTGATTGAGGGCAACCCCGGCGCCGGCAAGACTTCCCTGGCCTACGCAGTTGCCCGGGAATTGGGACTACCCGGCCCCTACCGTTGGTCGATCGTTTCCCGCACCACCCTTAAAGAGGGTCTTTATGCCTACGATGCGATCGGACGGTTACAGGAAGCTTCCCTACAAAGACAGAAAGTGGGAGAGGGGGGAAAGTACGAGGAACCAGATATCGGCAGCTATCTAAGATTAGGTCCCATGGGGATGGCTTTTTATCGATCCCTTCCAGGACGACCGGCGGTGCTGCTAATTGATGAGATCGATAAAAGCGATATCGATATGCCTAACGATCTCCTCCATATTTTCGAGGAGGGATTTTTTGAGATCCCAGAATTGACACGATTAAAAACCGGCGACCAATCCGTTCTTCCCTATCGCGGTCAACAGGACGACAGCGAGGAAAAAATCCCGATCGATCGAGGTTGTGTGTCTTGTCAGGAGTTCCCCCTAGTATTCATGACCAGTAACGAGGCCCGGGAGTTTCCCCCCGCTTTCCTGCGTCGATGTTTGCGTTTAAGACTCGAACAACCCGACAACGAGGATGATTTCTATCGGATACTAGAGCAACGTTTCCCCCCGGAGAGCCTGAATCAATTGGAAAAACCGGCCAGAGAACTAATCCGGAAATTTCTCGATCGAATTAAACGCAAAGACAAACTAGCCACCGATCAACTGCTCAACGCGGTCTATCTGTTACTACAGGGAAACGACCTCACCGACCCCGATAGCAAGCTGCTAGACACCATCTTTAAATCCTTGCAAGGGTAGGGGGAGAGATGGAAGGGAAAAAAGCCATCTGGTGGGAAGACGAGAGGGAAATGGCAGAACTGATCTGGTGCGCTGCTTACCTCGATCGAATTATCGCGCCTTGGTCGATCGAGCAGTCTGAACATTCGGAAGCGAACTCATCTAATGATCAGGAGGATAACCGGTCATCCGGCAGCGGTGAAAAAACCCCTCCCCCCGGAGCGATCGAGCCAACGCTCCCCGTTGCCTATCCCGAAAACATCGATCGCCAGACGCAGACCTCCCGGAAGCGCGATTCGGTCGAGAGCGATCGTTCTTCTCCCGTTCGCGTCCCCGATCCCTTTCCGATACCCGAACCCACCGCCATCAGTAAGGCAATTCTCCCCCTAGCGCGTCGCGTGCCTGGATTACGGGCCGACGAGTTGGATATCGAGGTTACAGTGGAACGGACGGCCGAAGCGGGGGGATTACCGATGCTCGCTTTCCGACCCCCCCTAGAACGTTGGTTAGAGGTTCACCTGTTGATCGATCGCTCTCCCCCGATGGAATTTTGGGGAGATCTAGCGGGGGGAATGACCACTCTCTTCCGTTGGCAAGGCTTTTTTAGGGATGTGCGGGTTTGGTGGTTCGAGACGGGTGAAAATGAAGCTCGTTTGCTTTCTGGTGCGGGGCAAATCGAACGGAACCCTCGCAGTCTGGTTGCACCCTCTGGAAACCGACTTTTTATCGTCCTAACCGATACTTTGGGGAAAGCTTGGCGATCGAGGTCTGCCTTCGCCACCCTAGCGGATCTGGGCAAAGAACACCCCGTCACCATCGCTCACATTTTCCCGCAGGAGCTATGGCAACGAACCGCTTTAGAGGGAGCGATCCTCCGGCCTTTGATCGCACCGGGTCCCGCTTCTGCCAATGCAATACTGCAAGTGGGGGAAAGACTCCGCACGAAGCAGATTCTCTATCGGTTCCCCATTTTCAATCTATCCCCTGCTCACTTTGCAACCTGGGCGAAATTTATCGCTGGGAGCGGTGGTAACTCCATTCAGGGGGTTTTAATGGGAGCAACCACTGCGGGGGTGAATATGGGTGAAACCGGAGAAGAAGAGGCAGCCGCTCCGGAAGCGGAACCCCCGGAAGAGTTATTGAGAGGCTTTTTAATCGATGCCAGTCCCTTGGCCCGAGAACTGGCTAAAGTGCTGGCGGCCGTTCCCCTGATTCCTCCGGTGATGCGATTGGCACAGCGGCGATTTTTACCCGATAGTAAACATTGGCATCTAGCGGAGGTCTTTTTTAGCGGACTGGTCGAAAAATCTACCTTTAGTCCGGAGGGAGCGACGGTTCCGGATGCTTGGTACGATTTTTACCCCGGCATTCGTCAGCTACTGTTGGCAGATAGTGCCGCTAGACGCACGATCGATATTTGGCGCGGCATCGGCGATTATATTCGCGACCATTACGGCGAATTTCGCGATTTTTCGGCTCTAATCCCCAATCCACAGGGTTCTCTAGCGGATGCAGTCAGCGATCGCTCTCTCTATTTCGCTGAGGTGGACGCGGCTGTTCTCCGCACTTGGGGGGGAGAGTACGCCGATATCGCCCAAAACATCGAGGAGAGAGTGAGGCAGCGAAAACAGGAAATCTTGACCCCGGAAAAACTCCTAAAATTCCCCTTCGAGACCCTATACGTCAATAAACGGGGAATAATTACCAAAAGAGAATCCCTGGAGGCCTACTACTACCAAGAACCCCTAGGTAAGGGAATCGAACCCCTGACTATGGTTGCTATCCCGGGGGGCGAATTCCTGATGGGTTCACCGGGAGAAAAGGGCGATTCCGAGTTTGAAAAACCCCAACACCCCGTGAGCGTCAGTGCCTTCTACCTGAGCCAGACTCCGATTACCCGGGCGCAATGGCGGTTCGTGGCCCACCTACCGAGGGAGGGAAAAGACCTCGATCCAGACCCCGCGCGCTTTAAGGAAAGCGATAACAACCCCGTCGAGTCCGTGAGTTGGTACGATGCGATCGAATTCTGCGCCCGTCTGTCCCGTCACACGGGAAAAAATTACCGTTTACCGAGTGAGGCCGAGTGGGAATACGCTTGTAGAGCGGGAACAACCACTCCCTTCCACTTTGGCGAGACGATCACGGCAGAACTGGCGAATTACAATAGTTCAGAGGTCTATCAACAAGAAAAGGCGAAAAAATCCCCAGAGAAAACCACCCCCGTCCGCTCCTATCCCCCCAACGCCTTCGGGCTGTACGATATGCACGGGAATGTTTGGGAGTGGTGTTTAGATCCGTGGCACGGTGATTATCAAGGTGCACCGCCCACAGACGGGAGCGTTTGGGACGAAAAAAATATTGATAATCGTTATCAAAACTTATTAAATAGTATAAATGAACTCTTGACAGATAACCGATATTGTGTATTGCGGGGCGGTTCCTGGGGCTTCAATCCTGATGGCTGCCGTTCCGCGGTTCGCTACTTCCGCTACCGCCGCGACCTCCGCAGCTACGGTTACGGTTTTCGGGTAGTCTGCGTATTCGGGAGAACCCTGTAACCCTTTTCCCCTTTTTTTCTCTCTTTTTCCTCATTCCCTTTTCTGGAATTTTTTTAGGCAGGCTATAGTACAAGTGTATTGGTTGGGGGGTCAATTACCTGGGGGGTTTGATCCCCCCTGCCCCCCTTGATAAGCTATCCCTTATAGGGATCTTTCTTAACAATTTTTGCAGTAAGCACTCCAACCCTTATCCTGACTTGATTTCAGTTTTTTCTTTGTCAGTAAGGGTGTCAACAAGGAATATTACAAA
>NZ_JASJFB010000481.1:0-7334 GCF_030065455.1 Microcystis sp. M53602_WE12
CCTAGCCAGAAAAAGTTATTGAGAAGTAGCAAAAAAAAGAAAACCTACCGTCAAACAAAGACGAAAAGCTCTGAAAAGACAACTGCAATATCTGAAAAGAAATCTCGACCATATTGAACAACTTTTAGCAGAAGGAGCCTCTCTACAAAGCTTGAAAAAAAGAGACTATAAACTGTTATTAGTAGTCACAGAAGTTGCTCGCCAACAACTCTGGATGTACCAAAATAACAAACAGAGTATTGAAGACAGAATTGTCAGCTTAACTCAACCCCATATCCGTCCGATAGTCAGAGGAAAAGCTGGAAAACCAGGAGAATTTGGGGCCAAATTCTCAGCAAGCTGTATAGATGGTTACATATTTTTAGACCGGATTAGTTGGGATAACTTTAATGAATCGGGAGATTTAAAAGCACAAATAGAAGCTTATTATGACTATACAGGATACTATCCAGAATCAGTTCATGTGGACAAAATTTATCGAACCAGAGAAAACCGAGCTTGGTGTAAAGAAAGAGGAATCAGAATCAGTGGGCCCCCATTAGGAAGACCCGCCAAAAATGTTAGTAAAGAACAAAAGAAACAAGCTACCGATGATGAGAGGATTCGGAATTGTATAGAGGGCAAATTTGGACAGGGGAAAAGAAGATTTAGCTTAGGTAAAGTGATGGCTAAACTTCCTCATACTTCCTTTTCAGCGATTGCTATTACTTTTTTAGTCATGAATCTTTCTAACCTGTTGAGGCAGGTTTTTTGGGCTTTTTTATGTCTGAAATGGAAAAACAGCACTTTTTCTCGGTCAATGATTAGGATAAGTTATAACTTAAAAATTAATCAACAACTAAAGCTTATGCTTGTAGCTAGGTGAAATCATTGATTAAGAGACCTGTACTTTTCAATGACTTTTTCAGCAGACCCTAATTAAATTAGGTCGAGGTCTAACAAGGTTTTTAGATTTATTCGGCCAGCCCTATTTTAATGATCGCTGCCGTTTTCCTGTACCGATCCTAACTGTTGACGCACATCATCGATCGCTAGATTTAACTGGGCAATTTTATCTTCTAAACTGCGGCGGGCCACTTCCATGCCTTCCTCTGGAGTCAAGCGCCCATTGCGGATCTCCTCTAAAAAAGCTTGATTATCCCCATCTCCTAAACCGCGACGGCTGCGATTAGCCAACACTGTCCCCAAAACACCGCCCACTAAACCACCGACAATCGCACCGGCTAAAAAACCGCCCGTAAACCCATCTCGCTGACTCATAATCCCCTTTTCTCCTAATAGGTTCCAAAAGCTCGATCGCCGGCATCGCCCAACCCCGGCACGATGTAACCGCGGCTATTTAATCCTTCATCGATAATAGCCGTATAGATGTTCAAGCTGGGATAATTTTGACTCAATTTCTGTAAAGCCGGCGGGGCAGCCACCACGGAAATCAGGCGAATCAGGGCAGGATCAACGCCTCTGCTGGTAATTTCTGCCATTGCTGTTGAAATTGATCCCCCCGTGGCTAACATCGGTTCAAGAATTAAGACTCTTGTGGCCGGATCAAAACTGGCCGGTAATTTATTTAAATAACAACTCGCCTCTAGGGTTTCCTCATTTCTGGCTAAACCGAGATGATAGGTACTAGCTAGGGGTAAAAGACTTTGCGCCCCTTCCAACAGGGCTAATCCTGCCCGTAAAATCGGGACTACGGCCATCGGTACGCTAGGATCGATAAAAGTAGCGGGACATTCCGCTAGAGGGGTTTTAACGCTAGTTTCCAGGGTCGGCAACCATTGCCGGGCTGCTTCGTAGGTTAACCAGCGCCCTAGTTCCGTCATCGCTGTTTTAAACAGTACCGAGGGGGTATTTTGATCGCGGGCGATCGCTAACCAATGCTTAACCAGAGGATGTTCGGGAACATAGACGCGCAGTTGTAAAACCATGAAAACACTAGAACTCGATCGAGGGCTAAACTTTATCTTATCAGCTTTTTTCTCCCCACTTCCCACTCCCCACTTCCCGCTTCCCAACCCCCAAAACAGAGGTTAAAATAAAAGCAAGTCAGAAGCTTTCGAGCGACTTCTGACTTGGCTAATTTTAACGACGACGGGTTCTTTGTCGTCTCCGGGCTACTGCTTTACGCTTTCTCTTTTCTTGAGGGGTTTCAAAAAATTGATGCTTTTTGATATCCGCATAAATTCCCGCTTTCGCTACCTGTCGCTTAAAACGACGCAGGGCTGATTCGATCGCCTCGTTCTGACCAACTACCACTTGGGTCATTAACCTAATTCACCTCCTGTAATTGCTCTCTGCCTAAAAAATGCCAACTTCTCATTGTAGCACAATCTAGGGTAAAAAGCGATCCAAGGCGGCCTTTAATTCTTCAATTTCTGTCTCGATACTACCTTCCTGGGCAGCCCGGGCAATACATTCGCTCAGATGTTCGTCGAGAATAATTCTGGCAACGCGATCAATCGCCCCGCGAATAGCGGCAATTTGCATCAAAACTTCGGGACAGGGACGATTTTCCGATACCATCGTCTTGATGCCGCGAATATGTCCTTCGATACGCGAAAGACGGTTAATAATTTGCTTCAGGGAAGCTTCGCTATGGACGTGGGGAGTCCCTTTTGACTCGTGGTCATGGCCCGTCTCGTCGTGGTTGTGAAGGGGGTCGAAAGGGGTAATTTGATTAGTCAAGGGCTTACCGTCAATTCAGTTATACTCTCTAGTGTGCCACAGTTGCGAACCCCAGTCCCTAGAATGGTTTTGTCCGGCTTAAATTTCCGTTCAGGGGTCTTCGGTTTGAAAGTGGGAAGTGGGAAGTGGGAAGTAGGTTTTTTAAAGTTCGATTGGGAGTGAGAGATTGAAGCTGGTGATGGGATTTGAACCCGCGACCGGCTGATTACAAATCAGCTGCTCTACCACTGAGCTACACCAGCATTTTTGACCAACCCATCATAACACAAATAGGGCTTGCTGAAAAAGTTTTTCCCGCGGGCAGGGTGTGGGGTTTTAAGCTAAGACCGATTTTAACCGTCTGTCCTTGTTGATCATGTTCATCCCGCTGCTTTCACTCCCTAGTCCGCGACCGGAAGACTAGGGAGCGATACATAGAGGTTCAATGAGTCAACAGGGATGACCAATAATTAGTTATCAGTGACCATTGACCGTTTAATAAGAGCCAGATTAATCCCCCTATTCCCAAAAGAATAGTCAAGACATAAAACTGTGATTGACCAGAAACATTATACTTTAAGGCACTGCCGCTAAAAATCGTCGCTAAACTGACCAAATTAACCAGACCATCAATAATATAACGATCGAGCCAAGCGGTAATTTTGGACAAGCTGCCCACCGCTAAAACCACGGTAAACTGATAGATGCGATCAAGATAGAAGTCATAAGCGAACAAATCTTGCAGGAATCGCAGGATTAACCCAGTCGGTCTGGCCCAAGCTCGTCTTAACTCTACCGTTAACCCGATAACTAGGCCAATTACTCCAGAGGCCATCAGTAAGGGAAAACCCCAGACAATAGTAAAACTCTGGTTATTAAGGAGAGGATTGGTGAAAGATAGCCAAAAATCCCAACGTAGGGGAATAATCGGGGCCAATAAAGCGATTAAAATCAATGATACCATGGGCAAAGCCATCGGCCAAGCCACTTCCGGGGTGCGATGGGTTTTACTTTGGGTTTGTCCCAAAAAGACTAAACGAAATACCCTGGTGAGATTGACGATGCTAAGACAATTAACAAAGATTAAAACCGCTAATAACCACCAAGGAATCGCCCATTCACCACTTAACCACCGTTTTAACGTCCAAAACATCCCCAGGGGCATTAAAACCGTCATCCCCGCGGAACCCCCTAAAAAAGCCATGGTTGTAGCGGGCATTCTTGCCCAAATTCCCCCCATTTCCGTGATATTTTGGTTACTGGTAGTGAGAATTAATGCTCCTGCGCTCATAAACAATAAAGCTTTTGCGACCGCATGGGAGAATAAAATTAGCAAAGCGATATCCACATGACCTAATCCCACCGCAATAAAGACCAAACCGAGATAGGCACTGGTGGAGTGGCATAAAACCCGTTTAATATCAATTTGGGATAGGGCCATCAGAGAAGTACCGATTGCCGTCATTGTCCCCAACACTATTAAAACATTGGCTGCGATCGGAGATAGGGTAAACACTGGCTGCAGCTTAATTAAAACATAGGCCCCCGCCGAAACCACGATCGAATTCCGCATGATTCCGGCTGGATTTGGTCCCTCCATCGCCTCATCTAGCCACAAATTCAGGGGAAATTGGGCGCATTTACCCGTTGGACCAGCAATAAGGGCTAATCCTAACAAAGTCGCCGTCAGAGGTGGCACAGGGTTATTTACTGCCCAATTTTCTAACTGAGAAAAACTCAATCCTTCTCCGTAACTGGACAGAGCCACCAAACCCATCAATAAAATAATATCGCCGACGCGCTTGGTTAAAAAGGCATCTCGCGCCGCGGTTACTACCAAAGGTTGAGCATACCAAAAACCGACGAGGAGATAGGTAGAGACCGTTAACATCTCTAGGAAAGCGTAACTGAATAGTAGGGAGTCACTGAGGGCAATTCCCCCCAAAGCTGCCTCAAAAAAGCCCATTAAGCCATAAAATCTTGCCAAAGACCAGTCCTTTTCCATGTAGCCAAGGGCATAGATTTGGGCCAGGAGACTGATGAGGGTAATCAGTTCCAGCGTCCCCAAACTGACGGGAGAAAGTTCGATCGAAAGGGATAAACTAAGATCGGCCACTCTTACCCATTCAAAAGCCAGTTTAATCGTCTCTCGATGCCAAATTTGATTAAAAGCGATCGATCCATGTATTAATCCTAAGACGGTCATCAATAGGTTAATATAAGCGGCCGGCCGCGGACCGGTGCGACTAATAATGCCTAAAGACCAAGGCAAGGTTAAAATCGAACCAATTAAGCCATAAATGGGAATTAACCAGCAAGTGTCAAGGAATAAATCTTTCATTCAGGGGGTTATCAGTTATCAGTTATCAGTTATCAGTTATCAGTGATCAGGTTTAAGTTTTAAGTTATCAGGTTTAAGTTTTCAATTTTCAACAAATTTAGGCTCTTTCACTGGTTACTGATTACTGATCACTGATCAACGGCCATAAAAAACTAACACTCGATCGAGAAAGGATCGAGTTTAGTCAATTTAGGTATTTTACCGTTAATCCCGGGATCAGGCTAAATGCGCTGTAATAAAGATTTACCGTGGGAATCGGTGCTACAGGTGGCGAATAATTGGTACTGACGGCTAAGAGCGAGTGCTTGTTCGGTTTCCGGTTGACTCGGTAGCCAGGGTTTGGGATTGCCGTAGGCATAAAAAGCTTCAATACCATCAATACCCAATTCTACCGCCGCCGCCACTAAATCGGCAGCGGGGCGATGGTAACGAAAGGGATGAGCCAGAACCACTAAAGCCCCCGCTTGCTGTAAACTGTTAATGACTCTAGAGGCTAAAGCCAGATCTCCTTCTGGTTTGGTTCTTTGCAGATAGGGAGTCAAGACGACGTGAGCGGGATCGAAACCATAGCCAAGAATATGCACTTCTGTGTCTAAGAGATTCGCCGTAATTTCTACCCCTGTCCAGAGATGGGGTAGAGAACCCTTTAAATGCTGATTTTCTAGCCAAATTTGGGCTTGTCGATAACCTTCGATCGAGTGATGATCGGTAATTGCTAATCCTTTTAGTCCGATGTCTAACGCTTGTCTCATCAAGTCTTGGGGACTCATTTGACCATCGGAGCAATGGGTATGAAGATGGAAATTGTAATGGTAGGGACAACTATCATAGCCGACATTTGCCCACACCGCTTTCAGGGCGAGGGTATCTTGAGCTAGGGGTGGAATTGTAGCAGAAACGACCATGCAGTATTGAGGAACTTTCCCAAAGATTACAAATTGTTAACAATCAGCATAACAAATACCAAAAAAAATTGGGTAGCTGCTGTTACCGGTAATACTAAATCCTCTCTCAAAGGTATGGGGAAGTGGGGAGAAGGGAAAAGGGGGTAGTGATTCGGTAGTAGTGGTAAGCCATCTTGCTTATCTGGACTGAGTCGTGTAGGATATTTACTAATAAAAATAATTGCTTGATAAATGTTGGGGATTTGCTTTTTATGATTGCTATTTTTATCAATATCTTCTCTTGGATAATTAAACTTTGGTTAAATTACGATGAAGATTTAGAACATTGTCTTCTGACAAAAGATTCACAAACTTCAACATCTTGTTGTCCTAAATGTGGTTCTTATCATACCATCAAAAATGGTTCTACACATAATGGCAAGCCGAAACGTCAGTGTAAAGATTGCGGTCAACCGTTTGTGATCAATCCCACTAATAAAACCGTCTCTGACGAAACCAAACAATTAATTGATAAACTCCTGCTCGAACGAATTTACTTACGAGGAATTGCTAGAGTAACAGGAGTAAGTTGGTCATGGTTACAAAATTACGTCAACAATAAATTGGCATCTGTCCCTCGTCAAGTAAAGGTTTCAGACAAATCAAAAGGTAAATTGGTTAGAGAATGTGATGAGATGTGGTCTTTGGTTTTTTCTAAGACGATAAAGGTTTATATTTGGCGGTTAATTGATAGAAAGACACGGGAAATTATTGGTTGCTATGCGCGGAGATAGGAGTCGTCAATCAGCCAAAAAACTTTTGGACAGTTTACCAGGTGTTTACCGACAATGCGCGGTTGCCTACACAGACTTTTGGGAGTCCTATAAGACAGTAATTCCTAGTAAACGTCATCGACCGGTCGGAAAAGAAACTGGTCAAACCAATCCTATTGAAAGATTAAATAATACCTTTCGACAAAGGATTTCTCGGTTGGTGAGAGAGAGTCTATCTTTCTCTAAAAAAATGGAGAATCACGTTGGGGAACCCTTTGGTATTTTATCCATGACTACAATGCACAGCAAAGCAAAGGATTAAGCCGCCATCACTACTACCGAATCACCACCTCTAAGATTACCCCTCAAGACCGCACTGGAGTTGGCAGTGGGGAACAGACAACACCAGAACAGTAGGTGGTCGTCCAGAGATGATACCAAGTCCCCTCATACTTCAGCTTGCTCTTGCTCAAAAACCCCGTCACCTCCATCAAGAGCTAAATTAGAACAAAATTACTAGACGAAAAGACCCGACTAGAAAAAGGGGAAATGGCTGAAAGGCTTACGTAGCAAGGGATAGAAAAAAGATCAAAAAATTTTGCCAAAAGGGGTTGACAAACTTAGGGAAGTTAGATACATTGGTAAATGCGCGGTTGAAGCGAAGCGAAAGCG
>NZ_JASJFB010000419.1:0-6874 GCF_030065455.1 Microcystis sp. M53602_WE12
GGCCACGGCGCGGACGAATTCCCGCACGGTGATCGAACCGTTGCAGAGTAAGGATTCGGCACTGGTAAGGCGCTCGGAACGCATGATATAGTCATTGCCTAGCACCTGACGATAGACAGCGCGAATAACCGCCTGTGCGTCATCACGAGACCAATCGGGACGTAATTCCACGGGAGCAACCTCGCTAAAAGCGGTTGTCCCTAAACGGGAAGCTGAGGTAGTAATTGCCACTAAAGTTCTCCTACAAAAAAATGATCGTTTTCTGACCCCTCAAAACTAGGGGAGGATCAGTTCGATTACTTGGCCGCCTTGACGATGGATATAACAAGGTCTGGAAGAACAGGTGATTGCTAACCCTTTTGCTAACAACCTCCTGTCTTTCCAGACCAGCAGTTTTTTCGATTGGACTAGCTGAGAGCGTTGATAGCGTAGTCGATATAGGAGTTGGCTTCTACCGCAGGGTCGCCACTTAAACCATGGTTGGCTTTGATATATTTGAGAGCTTCGATGTACCAGCTAGGAGACAGGTCGAAGGTGCGGTTGATTTCGTCGATACCAGCGATGAGGTACTCGTCCATCGGACCGGTTCCACCAGCAACTAAGCAGTAGGTCACCATGCGGAGGTAGTAACCGATGTCACGAGCGCATTTTTCTTTACCGCGTTGATCCGCCGCAAAGTTAGCCCCTTGCATTTGGGTGGTGTAGGGGTACTTGTTGTACACGGCTTGAGCAGCACCAGAGATCAAAGAACTGGCTCTTTCGGTCAACACTTTAGCGGCGCTGAGGCCAGCAGAAGCTTGACGAAAACGACCGAAAGCAGTTTGGATTTCGGTGCTGCTTAAGAAACGACCTTGAGAATCAGCGGCTGCTACGGCTTCGGTAAGGGGGGTTTTCATTGTTTGGTATCTCCCAATAATCTTGCAATAAGTTTCCTACGGTTTAATTGAGACTAGCCCCAGGGACTAGGCGACAGCAGCGGCGGCGCGGTCGAAGTAGCTGGCAATTTCAGACATTAAAGCACTGCAATCGCCGGGGGTGATACCGTTGCGATCGTTAGCAATGGATAAAGCCGCTTCTTTCATTTTGCTTACGCCAGCAGCTACGGAAGCTCCTGGTACTCCTAAAGCTACATAGGTTTCGCGCAGACCATTTAAGCAACGATCATCGAGAACACTGCCGTCGCCAGAGAAGGTAGCGTAGGTAACATAGCGCAAGATGATTTCCATGTCGCGTAAGCAAGCGGCCATACGACGGCTGGTGTAGGCATTACCACCGGGGGTGATCAGTTGGGGCTGTTCAGCGAACAGGCTACGAGCGGCGTTGGCAACGATGGTGGAAGCGTTACTGGTGATCCGGTTAACAGAGTCCATCCGTTTGTTGCTGTCGGCAACCATGGCGCTCAGAGCGTCTAGTTGGGAAGAGCTTAAATATTCGCCGCGAGCATCAGCTTGGGATACTACCCGGGTGAATGCGTCAAACATTGTGACAATCTCCTAAATTTAAATGGGATTTGCTTGCAATTAAAATTTTCCCTCTTAAGGGATTTCACGGTGAGTCTGGACGAGCCTTGACCGTGATTGTTGCGATTTACTTTAAGAAACCTGAAAAAACTTCACGGCTCTCTCATAAATCACCTAAGGAGGTTAAACAAGTATCCAGCTTAACTTTTGTCTGTTATCTTGGCCCCTCAAGTTAAATTTATACACTGCTGTCGAAACTTTGTTTGTTACATATTATTAAGTTTTTTGCTGTCTTTTTGTAACAGTCACTTAACAATAACTCGATCGAGTTGGTCATCAATTCCTGACCATGGCTCAAAGCCTCTCACCGTCGGGAAATCAGAGACAGCAAGGCTTTAAGGGTATAAAGGGCAGCAAGATAAAAATTTTAAGTTTTTTTTAATATTTCCCCGCTTTCCCTTCCCCTATTGCCCAAGGATTGCCCTTTCCAGCCCTCCAATTACGATGAAGTTTTGTAAAGAAGGGAGTGGGGGTGTGGGGAGTGGGGAGTGGGGTGTAGGGTGTGGGGAGTGGGGTGTAGGGTGTGGGGTGTGGGGAGTGGGGTGTGGGGTGTAGGGTGTGGGGAGTGGGGAGTGGGGTGTGGGGTGTGGGGTGTGGGGTGTAGGGTGTGGGGTGTAGGGTGTAGGGTGTGGGGTGTGGGGTGTAGGGTGTAGGGTGTGGGGTGTGGGGTGTGGGGAGAAGGGAGAATAAATAAAGGCAATCTCCTGAATCCTGACGACCGACGACCGACGACCGACGACCGACGACCGACTCCTGCCTATTGCCTCCTGTCTCCTGAATCCTGACGACCGACGACCGACTCCTGAATCCTGCCTCCTGAATCCTGACGACCGACGACCGACGACCAACGACCGACGACCGACGTTAAACTAGAAATCGGTGCTCAAAAAATCTAGCCGTCCGAACCCGATGATTTCCTCCTTTCCCGTTCCTAATAGCTTAAATTGCCCTCAAATTCGCCTTGCCATTCGTTGCCTGCAGCCGCAATTAGTCCACTGGCGCCGACAAATACACCAAAAACCAGAACTAGGCTTTCAAGAACATCTCACCGCCTCCTTAATCAGTCAAACCCTGACTAAATACGGAATTGAGCATCAAACCGGCATCGCCGGCACCGGAATTGTCGCCACCATCGCAGGCAGTCAACCGGGGCCAGTTTTAGCCCTGCGGGCCGATATGGATGCACTACCGATCGCCGAAGAAAACCAAGTCCCCTATCGTTCCCAACATCCGGGCCAAATGCACGCCTGTGGTCACGATGGTCACACAGCGATCGCCCTCGGCACAGCAGTTTACCTAGCACAAAACCGTCACGATGTCAAGGGGATCGTAAAAATTATTTTCCAACCCGCCGAAGAGGGGCCGGGGGGTGCAAAACCGATGATCGAAGCGGGAGTGCTGAAAAATCCCGACGTGGAGGGAATTATCGGGCTACACCTCTGGAATAATCTGCCTTTAGGGACAGTAGGCGTGAAAAATGGGGCCTTAATGGCGGCGGTGGAATGTTTCGATCTCCAGATTCAAGGCCGGGGAGGCCACGGGGCAATTCCCCATCAAACCGTCGATTCACTACTGGTGGCGGCCCAAATCGTCAACGCCCTGCAAACTATCGTCGCCCGCAACCTTAACCCCCTCGATGCCGCCGTGGTGACTGTGGGTAAATTAGCAGCGGGAACCGCTAGAAACGTGATCGCCGATAGTGCTAATCTCAGTGGGACAGTGCGCTATTTCAATCCCCAGTTAGGGGGCTATTTCCGACAACGGATGGAAGAAATTATCGCAGGCATCTGTCAAAGTCAGGGGGCTAGTTATCAATTCGATTACTGGCAATTGTATCCCCCGGTAATCAATCATGATCAGATGGCGGAATTAGTGGAATCAATCGCCGCACAAGTGGTGGAAACCCCGGCCGGAATCGTTCCCGAATGTCAAACCATGGGAGGGGAAGATATGTCCTTCTTTTTACAGGAAGTACCAGGCTGTTATTTCTTCTTGGGGTCTGCCAATCCCGAATTAGGATTAGCCTATCCCCACCATCATCCCCGCTTTGATTTTGATGAATCGGTGTTAGGGATGGGAGTCGAGATTTTTGTCCGTTGCGTCGAAAAATTCGGCAATTCTAGGACTTTCTAGAAATCCGTTCAGGGTGAACAGTTTTTGTCAAACCTGAAACCGCTAAACTGATCACTGAATCAGACAAGTAAAAAAAGCATGAACAATAATACCCACGAAAACGATGCCCAACGGGTGAAAATCCTCAGCGAGGCCTTACCCTATATACAAGAATTTCGCGGTCGCACTGTAGTGGTTAAATACGGTGGTGCGGCCATGAATAACAGCGATATCAAAGACACGGTCATGCGAGATATCGTTTTTCTCTCCTGTGTGGGGGTTCGTCCCGTTATTGTCCACGGCGGCGGTCCAGAAATCAATAGTTGGCTGGATAAATTAGGTATTGAACCCCAATTTAAAGACGGTTTACGCGTCACCGATGCCGACACCATGGATGTGGTAGAAATGGTGCTGGTGGGACGCGTCAATAAAGAAATTGTTGCCCTGATCAATCAAGCCGGCGGTAAAGCGGTAGGATTATGCGGTAAGGATGGCAATCTGATCACTGCTCGTCCCGTGGGTAAAGAGGGCATTGGTTTTGTTGGAGAAGTCAGCAGTGTCGATACTAGCGTCGTCGAATCCTTGGTCAATAGTGGCTATATTCCCGTGATTTCCAGTGTGGCCGCCGATGAAACCGGCCAAGCTCATAATATCAATGCCGATACGGTAGCCGGAGAAATAGCGGCGGCTTTAGGGGCAGCTAAACTGATTTTGATGACCGATACAGCCGGAATTTTAGAGAATTACAAGGATCCTTCCACTTTATTGGCTAAATTGGATATCCAACAGGCCCGGGAGTTGATTCAAAAAGGCATCGTTGCTGGCGGGATGATTCCCAAAGTTAGCTGCTGTGTGCGATCGCTGGCTCAGGGAGTTCAAGCTGCTCATATTATCGATGGTCGTCTTCCCCACGCCCTTTTACTGGAAATTTTCACCGATCGAGGCATCGGCTCCATGATTGTGGCCTCCGGTTATACTAATCTATAGTAGTAATTACCGTACTTTTGGTTAAAAAGACTTGCCTAAAACCAGAGATCTGGTGTACAAGTAAGTTAATAAACGCGCTTCTCGCTCCTTTGTAATGGCAAAAGTCTTAGTCTTGAGTTAGTTTAGCTGGGAAGCGCAAAATCCGAAGTTTTCATAGCAATTGAATTTATGACCAAACAAGCTGTAGCTCACCCGATGGTGAAGTTTCAACGCAAGGTTAGCAAGTGGATAGATGCAAAAGTAGTCAAACCTAGCGATAGTATCTGGAAACTGGCTCTTTTATACGGAGATGAGTGGGGATACTGGAAGCAAGAGTTGCTCGATTTCGGTTTCTCCATGCAAGACCCTCTCAGCGAAGTGGTAGCGGTAGAAGCTTGGGACGAGGAATAAGCGACCATCGACTCAAAAGCCGCTTTCTACCAAGATGATCGCCATGGGATCGACTCCGATTATCCTTTCCGCTCTGGTTATCTTATCCTTAAGCGCGAGTTGTTCTCCCCAGACCGAAACCCAACCACCGCCACCGGCAGCCCGTACTACTACCGTCAACGTCACCAGGGCTAAACCGGCAACCATCGAACGCAATCTCGATTACACGGGAACTACCCGACCTTTAAAAGTCGTTTCTCTGCGATCGCAAGCCACGGGTCAGTTACTCAATCTCCTCGTCGATGTGGGAGATGAGGTGCAATTAGGGCAAATCCTCGCCCGTGTTGATGATCGTCTCCTCGCCACCGTTGTCCGGCAAGAAAAAGCCGCCCTGTCGTCCCTAGAAGCGGAATTAGCCCGGGCGAGAATTGAAGTCAGTAACGCTGAAATTGAAGTGGAGCGCCTACAACTACAATACCAACAGGACAAAAATGATGCCGAGCGCCTGCAAAAATTAGCCCTAGAAGGGGCGATTCCCCTGCAACAGGGTGAAACAGCCCAAACTGCGGCTGCAGTGGCTTTAAAAGCCGTTAATAGCGCGCGCTCAAGAATTAAAGTCGAGGAGCAGGTAGTGGCGGCAATTATCGGCAGAATTGCCGCCCAAAAATCGGTCATCGCGCAGGAACAACAACGTCAGGCCTACGCTATTCTTAAATCACCGGCGACGGGGATAGTTATCGAAAAACTGAAAGAGCCGGGGGATTTAGTCAGTATCGGCGATGAAGTCCTCAAAATTGGCGATTTTCAACAGGTCAAGGTGGTAGTATTATTATCGGAATTGGATTTAAAAACGATTAATTTAGGACAAAAGGTTAATGTCAGCCTTGATGCTTTCGGTGAGAGAAATTTTTCCGGTCGCATCACCAGGATTTTTCCCCTGAGCCAAGGCACGGCCCGGCGGATTCCCGTGGAGATTGCTCTACCCAATGGGGATGGTTTAATCAAAGGGGGATTATTGGCCCGGGTACGGTTTAATAATAATTCTGCCCCTCAGGTGATTGTTCCCGAAACGGCAATTGTCGGTCAGGGGGAATCCTCGGCCATTTTCGTCCTTTCCGAGTCTAACTCGCAAGTGGAAAAACGTCCCGTTCGTCTCGGTCAAGCGCTTGACGGTCAAGTAGAAATTATCACTGGACTCGAACCGGGGGAGCGTTTCGTCGTTAATAGTAGTAAACCTTTGCAAAATGGGGAAAAAGTCCGGGTCAGTATCCTCAGTAATCCTTGAGTAAACCATTGGAGATAAGCTAAACGGCTTTTACTTCGGATCACCGATATAGACTCCAAAAGGGTTATAGCTGTTGGATCATGCAGGTTAAGCGCCGTTTAGCTTAGTTAGTAAAAGTATAGTCAAATATAGACAGACTGAATTCCATTTCAGAAATTCCTTTCACTTTTACTTCGAGAGATTAATTCTCCTTGGGTGAACTACGCACCTCTCTATCCCATAGCGGTTAAACGCATTTGGGAATGCTTTTCGCAAAATGTTGTAGGAACCCATGACATCAGATTGAACCAGAATCCCCTTATCTGTGCGATATAATCCTCGCGAAATTCTTTTTCCTGAAAACACTGGCCTTTCAGTTGTTTCTCCATACACTGGTAGCGGCTCTAAATTTAAAAAATTAGCAACAGAGGTATAGGATTCTTCTTGAATAATCACAGAGATTCCCGCTAATCGACATTTATAAATAGGGTCTGCTGAAAAAGTTTTTCCTGGGGGTAGGAGTCAGTAGCCGGTCGTCAGGAGTCGGTCGTTTCAGGCTTTGTTGCCCTTGTTTTTTGTACCAAGCGATGTACCACAAGAAGGATAATGCAAGGTTTTTGAA
>NZ_JASJFB010000871.1:0-2154 GCF_030065455.1 Microcystis sp. M53602_WE12
GTAGGCAATTAAGCCATTTCGCACATCTTCAGCGTTGGGTAAACCGAGATGTTCTTTCGGGGTGACATAACATAACATCGCCGTCCCGTACCAACCCGCCAGAGCCGCCCCGATCGCCGAAGTGATATGATCGTACCCTGGAGCAATATCGGTGACAAGGGGACCAAGAACATAGAAAGGTGCTTCGCTACACTCCTCCATTTGTTTTTTCACATTAAATTCAATTTGATCCATGGGAACATGGCCCGGTCCTTCCACCATCACCTGTACATCGTGTTCCCAAGCGCGGCGCGTCAGTTGGCCGAGGGTTTTCAATTCCGCTAATTGGGCCGCATCGGAAGCATCATGGGTACAACCAGGACGCAGGGAGTCACCGAGACTAAAAGAAACGTCATAACGCTTGAAAATCTCGATAATTTCATCGAAATGGGTGTAGAGAGGATTTTGCTTGTGGTGGTGTAACATCCACTTAGCAATAATACCACCGCCCCTGGAGACAATCCCGGTCAGACGGGTTTTGACTAAAGGCAGGTGTTCGATGAGGATTCCCGCATGAATCGTCATGTAATCTACCCCTTGCTGGGCGTGTTTTTCGATAATATGGAGGAAATCTTCGGGGGTGAGTTTTTCAATATTGCCGTGAACGCTTTCCACCGCTTGATAGATGGGTACAGTACCGATGGGGACAGGAGAAGCATTGATAATCGCAGTGCGAATTTCGTCCAAATTACCGCCACCGGTGGAGAGATCCATCACCGTATCTGCGCCGTATTTGACCGCTAGGTGTAATTTTTCCAGTTCTTCGTTAATATTCGAGGAGTTAGGGGAAGCCCCGATATTAGCATTAACTTTACACTTAGAAGCAATACCGATCGCCATGGGTTCGAGGTTGAGGTGATTGATATTAGCGGGAATAATCAGTCTTCCTCGGGCGATTTCGCTGCGAATCAATTCGGGAGAGAGATTTTCCCGTTTTGCCACATACGTCATCTCTTCGGTAATTATCCCCTGACGGGCGTAGTGCATTTGCGATACATTTGCTTGTCCGCGCCGGGGGGCAACCCATTCTTGTCTCATAATTTTATTTCCTCTGTAAACAGCTTCCCTACGCTGGAATTACCCAGTCTCAGGTTCTAAGGGTCTTTCTCAGCCTGATTGCCTCAGACACCCCTAGCTATGACGGCAATTGTACCACTGTTGAGGACTGAGGAGATAAAGCTTAAGATTGTTGTTTGATTAGGCAGTTAGGCTAAAACCCACTTAGACCCCCTACAATAAACTTCTTAGGTGACGAATACTTAAATTTTCCACAATTGGGAAAAATTCGGATTAGGAAATCCAGAAAGTACCCGCCCTGGTTCGAGCCTAAACAAGCTCGAATTATCCAAAAAGCGTCGGGATTTTACGTTTCGGTTTCCTTCCAATCTACGGAATTAGTTCCCGATATGACAGTAGGGAAGACCTGTTTAGGAATTGACGCGGGAATTGCAAGTTTTGTCGCTACTTCACGGGGAGATTTAATCAAAGCCCCTCGATTTTTGTTGAAAGTACAGAGTAAGCTTAAATTGCTACAAAGACGCTTGAAACGGAAAACTAAAGGCTCGAACAATTGGTTAAAACTTCAGGAGAAGATAGCAAGATTACACGAAAAAGTGTCTAATAGCCGTAGAGATTGGCACTTTAAACTAGCTCATTATCTTTGTGATATGCCGATAATATCTTCGTTGAAGATATTAACTTCGTTTCCTGGTCTAGAGGGATCGTTAGAAAACAATCTCTAGATTCGGGTATCGGTAGTTTTATTAACGAGATACTACCGTTTGTCGCTTGGAAACGGGGAAAATATTATCTTAAAGTCGATAAAAACGGAACTTCCCAGGAGTGTCCGAATTGTGGCGCGATTACCGGCAAAAAGTCGTTATCGGAAAGAGTTCACCGGTGTGATTCTTGCGGTCACATTGAACCGAGAGATACAGCATCAGCAAAAGTAATCGAGAATCGAGGAAAAAATGCGGTCGGACTGACCGTATTAGAAAACCCTTGCGGAGGCGGTCTGGCGGGGGTCGTTCAGTTAAATCTGTTCGATCTAGTCAAGAGCCTATGAATCAAGAATCCCTTGCTACACCGCGCGAGCGGTTAGCGGGGGAGTGTCAA
>NZ_JASJFB010000146.1:0-16087 GCF_030065455.1 Microcystis sp. M53602_WE12
ATTCGCGAGCAGATGTTCGAGCCATCTTTACCCAATACCCGTAAGGACTTATACGGATTACTCCGGGATATCGAGGAAACCGGGGGATGGCCCTATATAGAACGGATGAAGTTACAAATGTTAATGGAAAAATTATTAGCCAGTGAAGTCGGCGCGCTCGATTCGGCGGCAAAAACCGATGATCGAGAAAAATGAGTTTCCAGAGGTTACGGAGCGGGTTACAGTATTGGGAAAATGGATATTTTAGGGGTAGTTCGTAAATCATGACCACCGTGAACCCGATTAAATTTGGAACCGATGGCTGGCGCGGGATTATCGCCGCCGATTTTACTTTCGATCGAGTCGCTCTGCTCGCTCCCTTGGCGGCTCAGGTTTTAGCGGATAATTATGGTCAGATCACGGGTTCGCGGACGATGATCGTCGGCTATGATCGGCGGTTTATGGCGGAGGATTTTGCTCAAACTGCGGCGGAATCGCTGCAAAAAGCCGGTTTTGATGTGCTTCTCTCCCAATCCTACGCTCCGACTCCCGCTTTTAGTTGGGCAGCTCGAGCAGAAAATGCTCTCGGTGCGATCGTATTAACCGCCAGTCATAACCCGGCTAAATATCTCGGTTTGAAGGTTAAAGGTTATTTTGGTGGTTCTGTCTCGCCGGAAATTACCCAACAAATTGAAGCTTTATTGTCTAATCCGCCGCAATTTAACGCAGCTCCAGGTAAATTAAGCACTTTTGAACCGTGGTCAGGTTATTGTCAGGGTTTACGCCAAAAAGTTAATATTGCCGCTATTGCCAACGCGATCGAATCGGGACAACTAAAAGTTTATTCCGATGTCATGCACGGTGCGGCGGCTACCGGTTTAGAGGGTCTTTTGGGGGTGGGGATCACGGAATTACGCGGCAATCGCGATCCTTTGTTCGGTGGCGGCTCTCCGGAACCTTTACCGAGAAATTTGAGGGAAATCATCGATAAACTGGCTCACAGCGCAAATTTAGCCCCTTTGCGAGTAGGTTTGGTCTTCGATGGGGATAGCGATCGAGTAGCGGCGATCGATGGTCGGGGGAATTTTTTAAGCACCCAAAATCTCATCCCGATTTTAATCGAGCATTTAGCCGGCAAAAAGGGAATGAGAGGGGAAATTGTCAAAACGGTGAGCGGTTCCGATTTAATCCCCAAATTAGCCAGTTTATACGGTTTATCGGTCTTTGAAACCCCGATCGGTTATAAGTATATCGCCGATCGAATGTTGACCACTCCTGTGTTAATTGGTGGGGAAGAGTCGGGAGGTGTCGGTTATGGTACTCACATTCCCGAACGGGATGCTTTATTATCAGCTTTATACGTTTTGGAAGCGGTGGTAGAATCGGGCCAAGATTTAAGCGATCTTTACGCGCAATTACAGGATAAAACTGGTTTTCATTCTGAGTATGATCGCATTGATTTACCCTTAGCTAATATGGAAGCTCGCAATCAGTTAATTACTGCTTTGGATAAGGAACCCTTAAGGGAAATTGCCGGTAAACAAGTGACTGATTGTAATACTATGGACGGTTATAAATTCCGTTTAGAAGATGGCAGTTGGTTGTTAATTCGCTTTAGTGGCACAGAACCGGTTTTGCGTCTCTACTGTGAATCTTCAACCCTCGATCGAGTTCAGGAAATTCTCGCCTGGGCAAAATCTTGGGCTACCTATATCTAATAGAAAACGGGTTTCTTGAAGAAACCCGTTTTCTGTTTTAAACGGGGATGAACTAGGAAATTTTCAGCCCGCGAATCGCATAATCTAATAATTCGATGGGATGAATAACGGGTGTATCTTTTCCCTGTAATTGTAGATGTTTTTTAATTTGTAGGGAACAACCCGGATTAGGAGAAGCAATCACCGCAGCCCCAGTATTTAATAAATTGCGTACTTTCTGCTGACCTAATTCATCGGCAGTATCTGGCTGTAGCATATTATAAACTCCGGCACTGCCACAACACAAGGCCGCATCGATAGGTTCTTTTAAGTTAATATTGGGGATTTTTTGCAATAATTGCCGTGGTTGCACGGAGATTTTTTGTCCGTGTAAAAGATGACAGGCATCTTGATAAACTAGGGTTAATTCTGTCTCGGTAATCGGGGATAAATCAGCAGTTAACCCCACTGCGGCTAAAAATTCTTGGGCATCGCGTACTTTAGCCACAAACTCCTTAGCCTTATCTTTGTATTCAGGATCATCGGCTAAAATATGATGATATTCCTTGAGAGTATGACCACAACCCGCCGCATTAATAATAATATAATCAACCTCGGTTTCTGCAAAACTATCGATCATTTGTCTGGCTAAACTTTGTGCTTGTTTTTCCTGTCCTTGATGTGCGGGTAAAGCGGCACAACAACCCTGGGTTTTTGGGATAACCACTTCGCAACCATTGGCAGTTAAAACCCGCACTGTTGCTTCATTTACCGGCGAGAAAAAGAGGCGCTGCACACAACCTAAAACTACTCCCACTCGATAGCGTTTTTCAGTTTGGGAGGGAATAACATCGGCATAGTTTTTAAACAAAGAGGACAGGGTAATTTTGGGTAAAATTGATTCCATCGCCGCTAGACGGGGAAAGAGCATTTTTAAGATACCCGATTTCCTGACTAGGGTTTGTAATCCCAGGGTTTGATATAACCAGAGGAAGGGTAAAAATAATTTGAGACGGAGGGGATAGGGAAAGAGATTAAAAATGAGAAAACGAATAATTTTATCTTTAAAACTGCGGGGTTGATTGCGTTCCACTTGCGGACGAACTGCGGCGATTAATTGATCGTATTGTACTCCCGATGGACAAGTACTAACACAGGCTAAACAACCTAAACAAGTATCAAAATGTTGGCTAGTGGTTTCGTCTAAAACTGCTTCCCCTTTATTGATGGCATTCATCAGATAAATTCTGCCCCGGGGGGAGTCCATTTCTTTGCCAATCACTCGATAACTGGGACAGGTAGATAGACAAAAACCACAGTGAACACAACTATCGATTAATTCTTGGGCAGGGGGATTCTTGGGGTCAAATCCTTGATTTTTTTGGTCGATTAATTCTTGAAAGTTAACGGAATGTTCGGAGGTTTGCATGATTTTAAATTAGATTTTGTTAAGAAAGCGTTCAGGACTAAAAATACCGTGAGGATCGAATTTAGTTTTTAGGGTTTTCATCATGGTAATCGCGTTACCTGTATAGCCCCAAGGTTCAATTTTTTCTTTTAGCGATGGCGGCGCAGTTAACACCGTTAAATAACCCTGATTGGCACTGCATAAAGAGCGAATTTTGTCAAGATTTTCCTCCGATCTTAAGATAACTTTACCCACCCCACTACTAATATTAATCGAGGCTAGTCCGTTAATTTGGTCGATAACTAGAGCTAAATTGCTAGGTAATAATCCTATTTTGCCGAAAAAATTGCCCTCTTGGTCATAATTATCGATTGTTTTTCGGTATCTTTGCCCTAGAGAAATTTCTTCCTCATCCCGATAATAATTGGTCTGACAGTCTAACTGTTGCCCTAAATAACTCACCTGTTGCGATTGTTCGCTAATACTTTCGGGAATGCTTTGAAAACGCAGCAGTAAAGCGACTTTTTCCCCTAATCCTAGTGCTTGCGTCATCCCTGGGTTTAAACATTCAGCCACGGTGGGAGTTAAGGCCGATTGCCGAATAACTTGACTCAATTTACTAATATTTTCGCTATTTCCAGTGATGATCAGGGTTTCTGAGTTAGCAGTTTCGGGATACAGTCGCAGGGTAATTTGATCGATAATCCCTAAAGTGCCGTAGGAACCCGTAAATAGCTTCATCATGTCGTATCCCGCCACATTCTTGACCACACGCCCTCCAGCTTTAGCAATCTCGCCATCGTGACGGATAAAGGAGAATCCTAGGATCAGATCCCGGACACCACCGTATCTTTGCCGCCATGTTCCCGCGTCGGCTGTGGCTATAATACCGCCAATCGTGGCATTATCGGCGTAACTGGGATCAAGAGGAAGAAATTGACCGCTAGGAGCTAAAAAAGCCTGTAAATCCGCTAGTTTAAGCCCAGCTTGCACGGTTATAGTTAAATCTCCCCTAGCATGGTCAATAATCCGGTTGAGATTTTGGGTACTGACTAAAATATCGGGCGACTCGACTAACCCACCCCAATCTAATTTACTGCCTTGACCGTAGGCCAGTAAAGACAGACGATTTTCGTTGGTAAAACGCACCAGAGAGGATAAAGCGGTTGTATTAGCGGGATAAACTATAATTTCAGGACTTTTGCCCCTAATTGCCCTTGATAATCTTTCTTGTTCCTCTTTTGGCACTTGTTGCCAGGTAATAACTGTCGTGTCGGGGGGTAAAATAGAAGTTATCTGAACAGCGATCGCAGTCATATTTTACAAAAGAATTGAGGAGTGAGGAGTCAGGACTTACCGGCCGATAATGGCGAAGAATGGGGGTAATGCTGGGGCTATCAGTAATTTTGGGCCTCTATTAATCAGATTACCTTAGTTTGGCTCTCCATCTCCGATGTCAGGCAATTCTAGCAATATTGAGGCACAAAGAAGTCAGCTTAATAACTGACTGCTAAATTAGCCATACACTCGTGTCATAATGTTAGATTACCTCGATCAGTAAGCCAAGAAGTAATGAGTGTAGATTGGACGAATAGCCGCGCCAAGCGATTAAGTGCCTTACCCCCCTACGTTTTCGCCCGCTTGGATGAATTAAAAGCCTTAGCCCGCAAAGAAGGACTAGATTTAATCGATTTAGGTATGGGCAACCCGGACGGTGCTGCCCCGCGTCCAGTTATCGAAGCGGCCATTCAAGCTTTTGAAACCCCCCAATTTCACGGTTATCCACCCTTTGAAGGAACCGCCAGTTTCCGAGAAGCGATCGCTAAATGGTATGATCGCTGTTATGGTGTGGAACTCAATCCCGATAACGAAGCTTTACCGCTGCTAGGTTCCAAAGAGGGCCTATCCCACCTGGCTTTGGCTTATGTTAACCCCGGCGATGTGGTCTTAGTTCCCAGTCCCGCCTATCCCGCCCATTTTCGCGGTCCCTTGATTGCTGGGGCGACGCTATACCCGATCATTTTAAAAGCAGAACAGGATTGGCTGATAGATATCGATTCTATCCCCGAAGATGTGGCTAAACAGGCGAAAATCCTCTATTTTAACTATCCCAGTAACCCCACGGCCGCCGTTGCCCCCCGAGAATTTTTTGAAAAAATCGTTGCTTGGGCCCAGCACTATGAGATTATGCTCGTCCACGATCTCTGTTATGCTGAATTAAGTTTTGATGGTTATCAGCCCACCAGTTTATTAGAAATTCCGGGGGCAAAAGAGATTAGTGTGGAATTTCATACCCTCTCGAAAACCTATAATATGGCCGGGTGGCGCGTCGGTTTTGTCGTGGGCAATTCCGATATTATTCAAGGGTTACGCACCCTGAAAACCAATCTCGATTATGGTATCTTTTCCGTCATCCAAAAGGCGGCCGAAACCGCCCTACAACTGCCGGATGAATACGTCAAACAAGTACAGGAAAGATACCGGCAGCGACGAGATTTTTTCATCAAAGGTTTGGCGCAATTAGGTTGGGATATTCCCCCCTCTAAGGCGACAATGTATCTCTGGGTTCCCTGTAGCGTCGGCATGACTTCCACGGATTTCGCCCTTACTGTTTTGCAAAAAACCGGTGTCGTTGTCACTCCGGGCAATGCTTTTGGAGAGGGAGGGGAAGGTTATGTGCGCGTCAGTTTAATCGCCGATATCCCGCGATTAGGGGAAGCTTTACAGCGCCTCGAAGATGCGGGAATTCGCTATCGGTAAGGAGAGTTTTTTCCCTTGATTTACCCACCAAATCCCTCTAGGCACTGACTAAAATTGCGATTATGATGGAATTTTATCGCGGTAGCTTGCCACTTCCATGACCTACAGCTTAAGAATTGCCGATATTCCCGTCAGTGAAAGACCAAGGGAACGTTTAATCAGTGTCGGGGCGAAAAACCTCAGTAACGCCGAATTATTAGCGATTTTACTGGCTACAGGTCAAGGTAAAGGCAAACTCTCGGCAGTGGGTTTAGGACAGCATATTCTCAACGAATTGAGTAAATATCGCCGGGATCCCTTGGACGTTTTGAGGGATATTCACCCCCATGAATTAACCGCTATTCATGGCATTGGACCGGCTAAGGCCACTACTATTCTAGCGGCGATCGAATTGGGAAAACGAGCTTTTCAACGACGACCGACGGAAAAAATGGTCATCGATAGTCCCGATACCGCTGCCGCTATTCTTGGACACGAACTAATGTATCAGTCTCAGGAACGTTTCGCCGTTATTTTACTCGATGTCAAAAATCAGTTAATCGCACTAAAAGTGATTACTATCGGCACAGCCACAGAAACACTGGTACATCCGCGAGAAATCTTTCGAGAAGTGGTTAAACAATCAGCTACTAAGTTAATTATCGCCCATAATCACCCCACCGGGTCACTTGTGCCTAGTCAAGACGATATTTTACTCACAGAACAATTATTACAGGGGGCCACCTATCTAGCCATTCCTCTCCTAGATCATTTGATCCTCGGTAATGGCAACTTCCAAAGTCTTCGCCAAATCACGGATCTTTGGGAAAAATATCCCCAAGAAGATTGACAGAAAAGACATTCGATCAAGTAGTTTAATTTTTTAGCCGTTTCAATTGGGCGTTAATTTCTGCAAACATTATGCGATCGCTGTCAAGGATTGGGGAGAAAACCAAAAATTTTGGCCGCTCCTCCTAAAATGGCAACAACCAAAGCTATCAGAATCCCCCGATTGGTAAACTCCTGATAAGCGACTCTTGCAGTTAACCCTTTAATTTCTGCGGTTAGTCGCTCATCTAAAGCTTTAATGTCCCCTCTTAATTCTGATTGTCCTATCTCTAGCTTGTTTAAACGCTCGTTGACATCTCTTTGTAAAAAGTCGATTTTCCCCTCAATCCTTGTCAAGACAGCCTCAAGGGAATAAGTGACCGTTTCGTTAGACATTTTGCTAAACTCCTAATTAATTAGGGCTTGCTGAATAAATGTGAAATGTAGGCAAGGTAAGAGTTTTGTGGCTTTTCTTGCGAAACAGGTGCAAGATTTTGAGATAATCGTGCTTCAAAACCTGGCATCTTGAGCGGCGATTGCGTCCTGTAGGGGCGAAGCATTCGGGTAATAACCTATCGGTGAAACCGTAGATTTTCTATCCGAATGCTTCGCCCGTACTTTTTCAGCAAACCCTAATTAAGCAATCTCAATTAATTGTTAGATAGTGGCGCAGGCTTCTGGTTCTTTGTATTTTATCTTTAATTGTAACCAGCTACTTAGTCGATGAGTCGATCATAGGTGCTGCGTTACGACGGATTCTCACCTTCGAGTCAAAGCAGCAATTTTGGCCGTCTCGCGCACCCTTTCCTCCCCACTTCCCAATTCATAATTCATAATTCATAATTCCCATGGGACCGAAATCTGGGTAAAATTTGAGAGATACAATCGGTCAATTGGGCATGGATTATAAAGAAGCGGGCGTGGATGTGGAAGCGGGACGCGCTTTTGTCGAGAAAATTCGCCAAAATGTGGAAAGTACCTTCCGTCCCGAAGTTATCGGCGGTTTAGGCGGTTTTGGCGGCTATTTTCAGTTACCTTCCGGTTATCGGCAACCGGTGTTAGTATCGGGAACTGATGGTGTGGGAACCAAGCTGAAAATTGCCCATAGTCTCAATTGCCATGATACGGTGGGAATTGACCTCGTGGCCATGTGCGTCAACGATGTCTTAACCTCTGGGGCTGAACCTTTATTTTTCTTGGATTATCTCGCCACCGGTAAACTGGAAGCGTCACAGTTAGCAGCGGTGGTATCGGGAATCGCTAGGGCCTGTCGTGATAGTGGTTGTACTCTTTTGGGAGGGGAAACGGCGGAGATGCCGGGGTTTTATTCGGCGGGAGAGTACGATTTAGCGGGTTTTTGCGTCGGTATTGTCGAAAAAAGTCAATTACTCGACGGCAGTAAGGTGCAAATCGGCGATGTGGCTATCGGTTTAGCCAGTAGTGGGGTTCACAGTAACGGTTTTAGTCTTGTTCGTAAGATTATCGACACCCAGGGCTTAAATTGGCAAGATTGCCCCGAAATTTTGGCTGGCTCTAGCTTAGGTGAAGTTTTGTTAACTCCCACTAGACTTTATGTTAAACCTGTGCTAGAACTGCTGCGCTCTGGGTTAGATATTCACGCCATGGCCCACATTACCGGGGGTGGCATCCCGGAAAATTTGCCCCGCTGCTTGGGTAAAGGGCATTCTGTGCGGATTTACCGCGAAAGTTGGCCAGTTTTGCCAATTTTTCACTGGTTAGCCCAGATGGGTTCGGTTAATGCCGAAGCCATGTTTAATACTTTTAATATGGGTATCGGTTTTGTGATCATTGTCCCATCAGATCTGGCTCGATCGACTATTAATCAACTACAATCCTCTGGGATTAATGCCTACCAAATCGGCGAAGTGATTGCCGGCAAGGGGGAGATTGTTGGGCTTGATTAAGCTGAAAAAACTCTTTCAGCAAACCCTACTTAGGGTCTGCTGAATAAATCTAAAAACCTTGTTGGATAAGAATTTTAGACTTTTTTCCCATCAAAAAGTGCCAGACATTGGGGTGATCGGGGGGGAAATTTAGGCACTTTTTCCCTGAAAATTAGGTAATTGACCCCCTGAAAATGGGGAAAACCCTACACCCCAGCTGCCCCCCCGATGTCGGGGGGGTTGGGGGGCCACACCCTGCCCCCACGAAAAACTCTTTCAGCAAACCCTAGTTAATAGATTGTATCCCGTTGACGGGCGGGGCGATCGAGGGATTTAATCGCCGTTGCTAATTCCTCGACGGTCAAACAAGTACCGCCCACAGCCCCGGCCATAGTGGTAATATGTTCTTCCATGAGAGTACCACCAAGATCGTTGCAACCCCAGTTTAAAGCTTCTGTCGCCCCCTGTAAGCCCAATTTTACCCAACTGGGTTGATGATTTTTAATGCTATTGCCCAAATAAATCCGCGCCACTGCTGTTAATTTTAATGTATCGGCTAAAATTGGTTGATCCCGTCCGACTCGATTTCTCAGGGGTTTGGGGGCTGATTGTCCCACAAAAGGCAATAAAATAAATTCGGTGATTTTAGCCCGATAATTATTTTCTAGGGCGATTTCTTGCTGTTTTCTAATTTTTTCGAGGTGCTGCACCTGTTGGCTAGGGGTTTCAATATGACCGCAGAGCATGGTACTGGTGGTATGTAACCCCAAGCGATGGGCAGTACCGACTATTTCTAACCAAGTGGCGGCATCGATTTTTTCTGGACAAATTACCCGTCTTACCTCATCCACCAACACCTCGGCAGCCGTCCCCGGTAGAGAATTCACTCCTGCTTCTTGCAGAGAAGCGATAACTTTTTCGTAACTTAAACCGTCTTCTCTAGCTATAAATTGGACTTCTTGGGGCGAAAAAGCGTGTAAATGCAGGTTGGGAAAGGCTTGTTTCAGGTTTTTAACAATTTCGAGGTAATAGTCTAAGGAATTGCCCTTAATCTTGGCTTTTGGGTTTAATCCCCCCTGCATACAAATTTCCGTCGCCCCACGACGGACGGCATCCGCCGCTTTAGCGATAATTTCCTCTAAATTAAGCCAGAAGGCCCCTTCTTCATTTTCATCGCGTCTGAATGCACAAAAACTGCAATGCTGCTCACAAATGTTACTAAAATTAATGTTGCGATTGATAACGTAGGTGACGGTATCTCCCGCCTGTTGACGACGTAAAAAGTCGGCCGTTTCCCGAATCTGGGCAATTAAACGGTTATCGGTAGTTTCTAGCAAGATAATCGCTTCTTTTGCCGATAAATTTGCCCCTGACCGCGCTTTTGCCAAAATATCGGTTACGGGTGCGGTGATGGAGGAGTTAGTCACGGGAGATAAATATTAAGGGTTGCCGATCCTAATTGTAGAACGAGGTCAGAAGGAACAGTAAAGAAAGAGAGCCGATTTAATCCTTTTTCTGTTCCCTATTCCCTTGTCTGCACGCGGTAATTTCCGGTTGAGAGCCTTTATTGCAGGGTGGTTTGTTTTTCCTGTTCTTTTTGTTGACGTTTTTTCTTTTCTGCTTCTAGGGCATCTTCGATCACCTTGAGCAGCTGATCCATTTTATCAAGATTACCGCGATAAACATCGAGGTCTTTTTGCAGTTTCTCGCTGGAGAGACGGAGAATTTCTGAGAACTTTTGCAAAATTTGTTCGCGTTTTTCTTTTTCCTTGATCATGTCCGGTTGTGCTTCCGCCAAAATAGTATAGAGACCGATGGCAAACAGGCGACTATACTTAAACTTAGGCGCGTTGATAACCGAAACTAAACTATCAGACAACTGATTGTTACCACCCAGAGCAGGGTTTTGCAGTTGGGAAAGCAAGGAATCAATATTAGTTTCTTTGGCAATAGCGATCATATTTTCGGCATCACGACGATAGACTTCGGGATTACCGTTAACCGCTTGGCACAAAGCATTAAAAATATTCGGTTTATCCTCCCCCGGACGATAGCCTTCCATGAACTTCTCGAAAGAAGTAACCACACCAAGGGCATAAATTGGATCATAATGGAAATCTACATTAACGGAGAGCAGGTGCATCTCGACTAATAATTCCTCAACCACGCGCCGATACACCGAATTGATGGGGCGGGTGTGGCGAGTATAAAAATCACGCTTACTATCGGAAACAGTACGAATTTTGTCCACAGAACCAAACTTCATAAAAATTTAACACTGCTCTCATTTTCTCCCTTCTCGTTCCCCCTGACAAGGCCAGTGATCACCAAAGAGCGGCAAGCAGTCAGTCCCCAGAGAGCAAAAGAGCGAGTAAGATATAAAGATAAGGACATGGAAAAATCGAGATAATTAGCCGATACTGCCTCTACCAATCGCTTTTTTACTTTTCACTTTTCAGTTGACTATATGGCCAATCAAGACGACAAAATCAAAATTATCACTGATAACCGGCAAGCGCGCCATCTCTACGAGATTTTAGAGACTTTTGAAGCGGGGGTGCAGTTGCTGGGGACCGAGGTTAAATCCGTGCGTGCCGGTAAGGTAAACCTGCGGGATGGTTACGTTTTAGTCCGCAATGGTGAAGCGGTGTTAATTAATGTTCATATTTCCCCCTACGAACAGAGTAGCGAATATTTTAATCACGACCCGCGCCGGACGAGAAAATTGTTGATGCACAAAAAGGAAATCAGCAAACTCATCGGTCAAGTGGAACAGAAAGGCTTAACTCTTGTGCCTTTGAAGATGTATTTTAAAGGTAGTTGGGTAAAAATCAGCATTGGCCTCGGTAGAGGCAAGAAATTACACGATAAACGCGAAGATTTGAAACGTCGTCAGGATCAACGGGATATGGCGCGAGCGATGAAGCGTTAACCAAGACACTTATCGGACTGGCAAAGGTCTAGGTAAGAAACGATCGGGTTTTGTTACAGTTGAACTGTATTAGGCTCCTTGCGGCCGTCACCATCCCCCTCACTTTGGGTTAAAATTTATGTTAAAACTCTTGACAAAAATAATTAAATATGCCAAGGCACCCGCTTTAATTGCTCTATCTTTAGCTGTGGGTGCGGGGATTATTTTACCAAAAATAACTTTAGCCAATGGCAACCCCGGCCTAACAATTTTTAGTGGAGTCGATCGCAAGGATATCTTAGATTATTTTTTGCAATTTGGCGGTCGTCCCAAGCAAATGGATCGTTATAAACTCTATATTCCCGCGAAAAAACTCTCCCAAGGGGCTTCAGCTTTTTTTATTTCCTATCCCGATTATTTTAACGGCCAGTTTGACACCAATAAAATCGAGGTACGCATCAACGGCAAATCTTTACCTTTAAAGGAAGTGGTTTGGGATAAGGATAGTCGCGTTATTCAAATTGTCCCCGAACAAGCGATCGATCCCACCAGCAAAGTTGAAATCGTCATGTCTAATGTCAGAAATCCCGAATTAGGCACTTATTACTTTACCTGTGATGTGATTGCCTCTGGCAATATTCCCGTCCGTCTCTACGTTGGGACTTGGATTGTCAGTATCGAACCTTAAGTAGGGTTTGCGGCAAAAAGTTTTTCGTGGGGGTAGGGTGTGGGGTGTGGGGTGTGGGGTGTGGGGTGTGGGGTGTGGGGTGTGGGGATAATAAATAAAAGCTGCCTTCTGCCTTCTGCCTTCTGCCTCCTGCCTTCGTTAACGGGGATAGGGAAATGGGGGAATGGGGGAATGGGGGAATGGGGGAATTTAACTAAAACCCCAAAACCCTAACACCCTCTCAGTCTGAGAAAAAGTCAACCAAAGTCAACTATTTGCCTCCGAGTTGCTAAAATCTGAGTAGTTTTCACCTATAGACTCGTTGGCTGGGGAATTTTCTTCGGAGTTTGAGTTTTTGCCACTGCCTTTGTGAGAATTTTTGCCCCCTTCCCGTCCGATAGCTGCCATGTGGGCGCGATCTCGGCTAACCGCTTCACCACCTTTTCGTCCCGCTTCGCGAGCCTCTTCGGAGGTAAATTCGTGGGCTGTACCTTTTTGATGAGCAGCTTTACCACCTTTACTAGCGATTTCCCGTTGTTTAGCTTGATCCATAGAGGCAAAACCGCGTTTACTCTTACCTGTCATAATATCCCTCCTGTGTGAATGCTGATTTTAAAAGTTCTTAAAGACTTATGCGAGATTTTTAAAACATCAAAATCATGGTCTTGTCGGTGGGCAAAACATTGAGATTGCCCCGCTTTCCTCCTCTAAGAACTATGGATTCCTACCTAGTATCATAACTCATTAGCTTGACTTCTAGGCAACTAATTACAGCGATAAAAGAGCGTATTTTATGTTAAAAAATATTAAGCGAATCGAGCATTTATCAGTCTAAAGATATAGAAGTTATCTTAATGGTGAGGTACAAAGTTTGCCTTTGCAGGAGTCGGTCTTCAGTTATCAGTTATCAGTTATCAGTTATCAGTTATCAGTTATCAGCTTTTTTCTCCCTGCTCCCTTCTCCCCACTTCCCCACTTCCCCACTTCCCACTGAAAAGGCTGCCATGCACTCTTAATTGGATGTGCGGGCAGCCTAAAGCCTAGTTTTTGGGGATTTAATCGGGAAAAATCAGGGTAAGAGTTGGGTTTTTTCGATCAACCATTTATCTCCTTGCCGTACCAAATCATAGCGCAGGTTCAAGGACTCATTATAGGAACGATTGACAATTTCCTTGCCATTATCGAAATACATGGCCTTTTCGTTGACTGTCGCTTCCACCGTGGCTAAATTAGGATTTTTCGCATTATTAGTGACCGATCGCACATCCACTTGATGATCGTAGCGCCAATAGTTATTTCCCTGTAAAGCCGCCGCCCGTTTTTGCCAAATTTCCAAAGCTGAACCCGTTAAAACCTCTTTCAATTGCTCTTTTTGGTGTTCACTGCCAAAAGCAGCCGATTTTGCTGCTAACCAAGCTTGAATCGTCTCCTTGGCCGTTTCCTTATCTAAGGGATTCCCTTCCATAACCTCCGCGTTAGCCGAAGGAATTTCTAGTATGGGAGTATTTAAAGAAATCGGTAACTGTTCCCCTTGCAAGGCTGCCAAAGGAGATTGACTATCGACAATTGCCTTTACCCCCAGGGACAAAACTGCGAGCGTTCCCACTAATCCTACCCCCAATATTGCCACTCGATCGAGTCGTAGTTTTCTGCGGGCCGGTCGTCTCCGTTTCGGTGGGACTAGGGCAGTTTTTACCGTTTCTGGGGCTGCCGGCCCGGAGTTACCCGCTGCTGGGGTACGCGAGCGACGGGGACGACGACGGAGGGGATTAAGTGCCGGTTGACGATAGGCTGCTGTCACCACCACACTGCCCTGAGTATAGGGGGTGAAAGTTTCCTCCTGAGCAGTGGCTCTCAGGGCAGGTACAGCAGAGCTTGTCCGCTCACCGTTAGCTCTAGCTAAAGACGGTTTTTGGGGACGAGAGTGGGAAGAATAAGCAGATTCCCTCATCGGTGTCGCTCCTGGCACTGGGTTTAAATGGGTGGGGGGGGTGTGGGTTTTGAGAACAGTTACTTCCGATTCTAAAGGTTCGCCAACCTTTTCTTGAACCGACACGGGAACTTTTTCGTCAGGAAAACCTGACAATTCTTCTAAATAATTTTGTACCTCTTCCTCGGCAAAATACTCTTTTAGTGAGGCTTTCCGCTCAACCAAATCACTAAAATGGCAGAAAACTTCTGTTTGTAACCAACGCTCACCGTAACGACATAACCCAGGTAAGAGATCGGGAGATTGCCCGGATTGTTCCTTAATATAATTTAATATTTCTTGCTCTTGACTTTTTTCTAAAATTGTGATTGCTTGTTCGGTTTGACCGAGCAGTAGGGCGCAGATCGATCGCTCGAGGGAGACATCCTGATGTTTTTGTAATTGCTGCAAGCGAGCGCTGGCCGCAACGATAGCGGCGGGTTGTTTTTGGGCGAAACCGCGGGCAATCAAGGCATAAACCAACAGATAATTACCCACCGACGAGGGGCGTTGTGCCTCTTTTGCCCAGATTTTTTCCTGTTCGGCCTGAGTTAAATAAACCCGTAACTGTTGAATAAAGCGTAAAAAATTATCCACCCCCAACCCAGAGCGATCGTCGCCCTGGCCATCGATGCCGCCGCGAGCTTCTAACATCTCTTCCAAGAGATTCAAGCCGCGCTGACGGGCAAGACTAGGTTTTTTTTCCTGGGATAACAATTCCAGAATCCGGTAGGGACGCAGGCGATCGCAATCATGGCGAATCTCGCTGGCCACTTGCGGGAACATTTCTTCTTGTTCCAACCAAGTCAGGGCTTTGGCCGCGGTGCTGGCCGCCTGTTCATAATTTTTATCCTGCCAATATTCCCGACTTAATTCCCCGTAGGCCAAAGCCAAGGTTAAGATCATGTCTGGGCGAGTAGTTGGCTCTAAATCTAGATAAGTTTCGGCCAAACGAATCACTAACTCGTATTCTCCCAACTCTTGCAGGATGAGCAAAGCTCCCACCAGATCGGCGGGGGCAATGGTAATCTGGGGAGTGGGATATTCTGGAGAAGCGGCGGCTACCTCCCCACCCTGAGAATCTAGGTTTTCGGCACTGCTTTCTGGGTTGAGAAGCAGGGGATTGGGGTCAAAAAATTGAGCATCATAATCACGACGGCGATCCGCAGCACTTAACACTTGGTAAGCTTCATCTAACAAGTGCTGACGGGCAATGATCGCTGTTTGACTGTATTCTTGACGTGGCAATTGCCGTCCCCGGTCGGCGTGGGCCAAATCAATCTGCTCGGCACTCACCTGAAAGGGGATTCCCAATATCCTGTAGTAGTCGAGAGGAATTCGCACGGTTAGCTGTACCTCAACTCTGGAGAGTCCTTAGTAATCTACTCCCGTTAAAGCGTCAGCTTAACGGGAGCTTTCTGTAACCCTAAACTTATCGGGCAAGCCAATAAATTCGGCTCTCTGGGCTGGATTACACTCAGCCCCAAAAGTCTAATCATCTTGCTACCGTTCGCGTCTGCGTCACCAATCCAACCACAAGTCTTATTGCTACACTTAAACGATTTTCCGCTTCTAATTCCGATATGTAGGCAACAATGACAGGTTTGAGAGGTATATCGTGGATTAACCGCGATAACCTCAACTCCTTCTTTAATGCCTTTGTATTCGAGAAATTGTCGAAGTTGATAGAAAGCCCAAGAGTTAGACCGTCTTCTCTCGGTCTTATTTCGTGGTTGTTGGTTGGTTCTCTCTCGAATACCGGTTAGGTCTTCAATAGCGATAATCGAGTTAGTTAATTTTGCCTCGGCAACGATAGCTTTACTGATTACTTGACACTCTCCGCCCTAAAAGTGCGGAGATTCTTGGGCTGAATCTTGCCGCTACTAGCAAAGCTAATTTTGGTCTTACAGTTTCATGTCTAGTCCGACTACACCTACAAGGTAAGCACTCTTAAAGACTACTCCCCAAGCGTAAATTTCTGTGTG
>NZ_JASJFB010000075.1:0-3970 GCF_030065455.1 Microcystis sp. M53602_WE12
GGGGTGTGGGGTGTAGGGTGTGGGGTGTAGGGTGTAGGGTGTAGGGTGTGGGGTGTGGGGTGTAGGGTGTGGGGTGTAGGGTGTGGGGTGTGGGGTGTAGGGTGTAGGGTGTGGGGTGTGGGGAAGTGGGGAAGTGGGGAATTGGGGAATTGGGGAATTGGGGAAGCTGTCTCATCACCCTATCACCCCAAAACCCTATCACCCCAAAACCCTATCACCCTATTTTCTGACTCCTGCCTACCGACGGCTAAAATAACTGACTCGGTCTCCCTCCCCGGTCAAGATTGAAAGCGATAAGCTAGAGTGTGAGGAGTGAAAACTTTTTAATCTCGTTTCGCCCCTAGAGGATAATAGCTCGATGTTGCGAATTATCACAGAGCCATGGTCAGCCAGAACGGAACTGAGACGAATTCGGGAACGGTTCGACGATCCGGAAATTCGGGAAAAAGAATCGCTTGTCCGAGAGATTGTCGATCAGGTGCGACTTACTGGCGATCGCTCGTTGGTGGATTATACGGAAAAATTCTACCAACAGTCCCTTAATCTACAACAACTAAAGGTGAGTGGCTCGGAACTTGATGCTGCTTATCAACAGGTGTCGCAGGATTTATTAAATGCGATCGCCGTTGCCTGTGAAAAAATGGAGGCTTTTCATCGTCAGCGTCTTCCCAAAGCTTGGGTCCAGTTTCCTGAGGATGGTACGGTTCGGGGGAAACGTTATCAACCGGTTAACAGCGTGGGAATTGTCGTTCCCGATGGGAAACGGGCCTATCTCAGTTTATTGCTCCAACAGGCGATTCCTGCCAAAATAGCGGGGGTTAAACGGATTGTCATGGTATCTCCTGCCGATGAGGATTTACGCATCCATCCGGCGATTTTAGTGGCAGCCCAATCGGTGGGTATTAGTGAGATTTATCGGGTGGCTGGACCACAGGCGATCGCCGCTTTAGCCTACGGCACAAAAACGATCGCTCCCGTGGAGATGATTGCCGGAATAGGTGATTTTTATACTAATTTGGCTAAAAAACTGGTTTCTGACCATGTAAAAATCGATTATCTCTCTATTACTTCTGATTTAGTTATTATTGCCGATAATCAAGCTAATCCCAGACAGTTAGCCCTAGATCTATTAGCGCAAGCGGAACAGTATTCCCTAGCGGCAGCGATTTTATTGACGACGGATAAGGCTTTGGCTTTAATAGTACAGGAAGAAGTGCAAAAACAGTTACAGGTACATCCCCAGAGATTGTTAACGGAAAAAGCGATCGCTCATTATGGTTTAATCGTGGTGGTGGAATCATTGGAGAAAGCGATCGAATTATCGAATCTTTTTGCTCCCACCCATTTATCTTTGATGATCGATGAGCCTTGGGAAAAGCTATCTTCTGTGAGACAATCGGGAACTATTCTCCTCGGTTCCACTACTCCAAAAGCGGTGGCTGATTATTTGGGTTGTCCCGTGGGAGTGGAAACTTTTCTCGATTCCGCCACTTTAATCGAATATCCCGCCGATTCCTTCGCCTCCATAGCCCATAATCTACAAATATTAGCCCAAGCGGAGGGCTTTACGGCAACGGATGCGGGTATAGAATCCCGAGGTCAGGACAAGAACTAGAAAAACTATAATCTTCTCAAAGCAACTATTGGGTCTAATTTAGCGGCACGATGAGCGGGAACAACACCGAAAATTAGACCGATGGCACTAGAAACTCCTAAAGCGAGAATTATCGCAGGGATTGAGACACTGGTGGTTAAAGCGGCAAAAATTCCCGCTAGATACATTCCTTGAATGCCGACAAAAATCCCGATAATTCCGCCAGTGGTGGCTAAAATCACCGATTCAATCAGAAATTGACCTTTTATATCCCCTTCTTTCGCTCCTAAAGCCTTTCTTAACCCGATTTCTTGGGTTCTTTCCGTGACTGACACGAGCATAATATTCATGACACCGATTCCCCCGACAAAAAGGGAAATACTGGCGATCGAGGCTAACATTCTAGTTAAACTCTCGTTAGTCTCTTTGGTCATTTCTAGGACTGCGGTTTGGGGGAAAACCTGCACATAATTCTCGTCGCTGACCTGATGACGCATTTGCAGCAGGTTGCTAATCTGAAACTGAGCGGCTTTAATTTGGGCAGAGTTTTTGGCCAAGACAGAAATATGAGTCAGGGGAATGCCATAGATAGCTCTGCGGCCTTGAACCTGATTAGACATGGTAGTTAGGGGAATTAAGGCTCGATCGTCCTGATTAGTCTCAAATAAGGAGCCTTTCGCCTGTAAAACTCCAATAACTTGAAAACTAAGATTGCCGATGCGAAGATTTTCGCCCACGGGATTGCGATTACCAAAGAGATTTTTGGCTAATTCCGATCCCAAGACAATCACCCGATTATCCCGTTTCAGGTCAGATTCCATAATAAATCTACCTTTAGATAGTTGACGGTTACGCACGTTTAGGTACTCGGCTCCCACCCCGATTAGGGGGCTATTACTGGTTCTATTACCGAAGGATAAAATTCTTTTACCGCTCAATTCGGGAGAAATGGCGGCAATGGAGGGAACTTGAGATGCGATCGCTTGAGCATCTTCGTAGGTGAGAGGCCGGGGATTAGGAATTGTCCGCCGGACATTGCGCGAGGAGGTGGAAACAAATAAAACATTCGGACCGAGGGCTTCAAACTGCTCGAGGGCGACTTTTTGCGCTCCTTCACCCACTCCCACTAGGGCAATGACGGAAGCGTTACCGATAGCAATTCCTAGCATGGTCAGACCACTACGCAGTTTATTGCCCATCAAAGCGGAAAAAGCCATTTTCAGGTTTTCTAGCATTTCCATGGTTAGTTATATTCAGTGGGGAAGTGGGGAAGTAGGAATTATGAATTATGAATTATGAATTGGGGAGATGGGGAAGTGGGGAGATGGGGAAGTGGGGAAGTGGGAAGTGGGAAGTGGGGAAATTGAACTAAAACCCCAAAACCCCAAAACCCCAACCCTCAACACCTGACTCCTGACTCCAGGCTCCTGATTAGCGTGCAGAGATTTGGATCGTTTCCGGTTTACTTAAATCGCCGGTAATAGTTAAACTGCGCCGATTAGCGTTGAGATGACGGACAATTTTATAGATGGCTTCAACTTGGTCACTAGCGCCGATTTTGGCCGCTAGAGTGGCTAGGTCAAGAGAAGTTCCCGTTTCCCGAACAACTTGCACGATTTTTCTTTGTAAATCCAGAATAGAAGCGGCGGCTTTTTTCCCTGCTTCTACCCCGGGTTGATGGTAGGCGTTAATGTTAACTAAACTAGCATAGAAACTAACGGCCCGTTCGTAGAGGGCGATCAAGGCCCCTACCTGACGGGGAGTAACCTCTGGGATCGTGATAGTGATAGAGTGACGACTATTTTCGTATAAAGCTTGTCGAGTACCTTGCAGTAATCCTGAGAGAAAATCACCGGCAGTGGAGCCGGTTTCCACTTCCAGGGAATCTCCTTGTCGGTCTTTTAACACTTCAATAAAAGTAGCGAAGAAATTGGGAACACCTTCTCGTAATTGTTGGACGTAGGCGTGTTGGTCCGTGGAACCTTTGTTACCATAGACGGCGATACCTTGGTAAACCTTATTCCCATCGAGGTCTTTTTCTTTACCCAGGGACTCCATGACCAATTGTTGCAGATAGCGGCTAAAGAGATAGAGACTGTCTTTGTAGGGCAGAATCACCATATCTTTCTCTCCCTTGCCATTGCCCTCATGATACCAAGCTAGAGCAAGTAGGGCGCTAGGATTTTTTTTCAGGTTATGGACGCGGGTGGCGATGTCCATTTCTTTGGCCCCGGCTAACATTTCATCAATGTCGATACCCTGCAAAGCGGCCGGGAGAAGACCGACGGCGGATAGTTCTGATGTACGACCACCGACCCAATCCTGCATGGGGAAACGAGTTAGCCAATCTTGGGCGTATTTGTCCAGTTGGCTACC
>NZ_JASJFB010000403.1:0-1222 GCF_030065455.1 Microcystis sp. M53602_WE12
CAAATAGGTGCAAGAATGAAAATTGTGGGAGCACAATGGAAAGCAGAGAATGTTCCTCAGTATTTGAAGCTACGTTGTGCTTATCTCAACGGCGATATTGCCTGAGTATTTTTACTCATTGCAAAACTGGGATGCTCCCAACATTGGGAATCTTCGCTAACATTCCTCAACTGGTCCGACCAGAGCGGCATCGCACCTAAACTCACAGTTTCAATCCATGGGCATGGTGCGTTCCCCAAAAATCGATCGGTGGAGCGGTAGAAGTTGCATTAGGGAACGCACCCTACAAGATCGGCGATCGCACTGCGTATGTTGTCTGCACTTCATGGAATTGGAGTCATTATTCTAGATACGGAAAACCCTTCTGAAAGTGAGATATTTTTACCAGCAAAATCTAGGGCAGAAATTGACTGGCAATCAGTGAATCGTATTGTGGTTGAAAATGATGATTTTAAAGATTATATTGAGCTAGTTTCAACTTATTACCAAACTGGAAGAATTAGAAGTCGGGATTGGAATAAAATTTGATAGATTTTCATAATCCCCGACCTTGATGATTAAAACCCTTAACCGTTTGTTCGGATATCTACTAGGGTACTGCCAACAATCTCTTTTAAGGAGACTGATCACAGAAGCTTTCTAGACTTCTAGCAAAGATTCTTAGATCTGACTGCACTTTGTCACAAAATTTCACTATTATTTCGGGTGCGGTGATTTGTTATAGCGGTTTTCAGTCTAATAAGGTATGGTAAATCCCTTGTTATGCCGCTGCAATCCTTGTTTTCAAATACAAAAATATGAATCTGCCTGTTATTGATGTGCCTCCATATACGCTCGTAGCAATTGATTGATCTGTGTTTGATAGCCACGCCCTTGAGACTTAAACCACTCTAATACATCGCTATCAATGGGGAGTGTAACTTGAGCCTTGGCTTTTGTAGCAGGTAAACCCCGCCGCACTACCGCCTTAGCAAACATTTCTGGCGTAATCTCTGGACAATCTGATAAATCAATATCTTCATCGCTCATCGCATCCAATCGTTGCCAATCAGTTTGAGAGTTGCTCGAAGTAGGTTCGTTATTCATATTTCGTCGCTTTTCTTGCAGAAATAATACGGGTGCAATCCTCACGTTCTGTATGGACAACGGCAATCACTCGCCCTTGCAACAAACCGAATGTGACAAAACGCTGCTCTCCATAACCGTAACGATCGTCCTCAAC
>NZ_JASJFB010000880.1:0-9796 GCF_030065455.1 Microcystis sp. M53602_WE12
AAATCCTTATCTGGCAAGAGATTTAATTGATTAGTTCGCTCTAGATCGCAAACAATTGACAAAAATCGCGGTAATGTCTGTCTCTATAAGGGTTTCATTCCTTATAACCCCCATCCATTGCATAACACAAACCGAAGAGCCACACTTACTACATTTTCACCCATCGGTTTTAGTGACGCAATCGCTGGAATCACAGGATTTCAGATTGAAGATTTTGAGGACACAACCTTAATTCCCGGATTATCAGTGTAATGGGCATCTCCCAATCTTGGACCGGTTAATATTTTACCTGACGTGGTCAGTATAGGTGATGCTTCTTATTTGGTAAATGATGCTTGGGATGGTATTAGTTTTTTGACAAACAGCAGGCAAGGATTTGTTAGCTTGTCTGATGTTACATCTCTAAAATTTTCTAACAGTCTTACTTCGGTTGGAATTGGAGTTTCCAACTTAAACTTTAATGCAAATTTATTAGTTAATGGTTCATTTTTTCGTTCTTTCAGTTCTTTTAATCCATCTCCAATTCTAGGTACAGGAATTAAGAGTATTTATCTAAGAATTGATGCTGAAGCTGGAGAAACTATCAACTCTATTGGTATTGCTGCTGGTAGCGGTGCAGACTTTATTGTATTTGATCGCCTGGCAATAAAATCTGCCGCACAGCCTCCACAGACTGTCCCTGAACCCTCTAATATCTTTGGTTTAGGCTTGCTCGGACTAGGTTTAGCCGCAATAAAAGTAAAAGGTATCCTATCAAAAAAAGCAAAGTCACCAACAGATAACCCCCAAGAACCAGACAGCTAACTGGGATCAATTGCAGTAGGATAAATTAATCTATCCTACTGCATAATCGGTCAATTGACGAAGTACAGGAGGATGAAAGCCAATGACAATATCTTTTTTAGGAACACCTAGTCTAACTAAATCTTCAGCAATATCTTGTTCTGTCATATTCCATTGAATCCAAATTTTATCAGACTTGAGGTCAATATGAATAAGACAATAATGTACATACTTTTCGCCTTCCCACCCAAAAGTAACGACCTGATAATGTTCTTTTTGTTCATCAAAAATAGCTTGAATCTCCAAATCATTACCAGTGGGTTTATATTGAGTATATTCCGAAAGAATACTTTTGACTAATTGACGATATTTTGCTAACTTATCCATGTTAAGATTACCTCCTGACTTGGCGAAAAAATGATTAATTTTAAATGGTTTTCTCTAATCATCAATTGGGTAAAATCTAAAGAGAAAAAAGTGTCGTAAGTAAAACTAGGAATCTAAAAACAAGACTCTATCTGGATCTTTTCTCTTTAAAACCGCCCGATAATTAAGAAATTGTCCTAGAGCAGTATGAAATTCTGAGATCGCTGAAGACCCCTCTAAAAAACTTTTAATTTCTACGGCAATCTTTTGATGATCTTTAGTCGCAGCAATCAGCTTTTCTGCGCCTAAATCGACAGCCATATTCACCCCTCCAAAACTTATCGTATAAGGGTCATGAGTAATTAACCAATTATCTTTGATCAAAGCGTTTTTGGCTGCTTGATAAACTAAATCTTTAGCCAATTTTACCTTTCTCCTGATTTGATAGGTTATCTTTCCCTGTTTTGAGGTGCGGCTTGAGCAACAAGGACAACTAATTTTCTCTGAACTATAGTACTGAGTCCCATCTAGGGCGACGAGTAAGTTGCCATCCAACGCCTCAAACCCCCTCAAATAGCCTGGCTCCTTCAGCCCTTGATCAATCCATTTGAACAGGGGAAAAAGATGCTTTGCGGCTATTCCATCGAGGATGTTCCGCATCTGCTCTACTGTCGGGATATTGACCAAACCAAACAGACTTTGAGCATTATCTCGTCCACAACGACTATTAAGTTGACGCTGATATTCTAGAAATGATTCATTCTGGCGAAAAAAGGCGGCGAATGCCCCTAATATTCCGTCTTTCAGACTGTAGCGGGTAGCATTGCTGGCACTTCGAGGCTCAGTTATCCCAGCGATAACTAGCTGGAAATAGCTCAGCATCCCCAGAAAACCCAGTTGTTTGACTTCCATTCCCCCGAAACCCACTGTTCAAACCCTTCACTCCATTTTGAAAGGCAAGAGTAAGACGGGTTCTGTATTCTGTGCTACCGTTTGCCTTTGGAATTGCTGGTTGTTGGCAGGAGATGTTGAATAAATTCTGAGATTCTGTTACCTTTGTAACAGAATCTCAGAATGAAACCTTATGGCAGGCATCAAGGCTACTTTTACGTCCACAGATTGTGCCTTTCATATTGAAGGCTACGAAAAGATTGATTTCAGTTTGCTCTATGTAAACGGTGCTTTCAAAATTGGGAATCCCGAAATTGCCGAAAGTTATGCACCATTCAGACGCTGCTTGATGGTGATTGATCAAACTGTTTACGGTTTGTATCGCCAGCAGATCGTTCGGTACTTCGCTCACTATCAAATCGATTTGACTGTTTTTCAAGTCAGTATCAAAGAGCCTGAAAAGACTCTGAGAACTTTCGAGAAGATTGTCGATGCGTTTGCCGACTTTGGACTGGTGCGTAAGGAGCCTGTTTTGGTTGTGGGTGGCGGACTCACGACCGATGTTGCTGGGTTCGCTTGTTCTGCCTATCGTCGCAAAACCAACTACATTCGCGTGCCCACAAGCTTGATTGGCTTGATTGATGCTAGCGTGGCGATTAAGGTTGCTGTCAATCACGGCAAACTAAAGAATCGTCTTGGTGCGTATCATGCCTCTCAAAAGGTGATTCTTGATTTCTCATTTTTGGGAACTTTGCCGATCGATCAAATTCGCAACGGAATGGCAGAGTTAATCAAGATTGCAGTTGTGGGCAATCAAGAAATCTTTGAGCTGCTAGAAGAACATGGTGCGGCATTGCTGCACAGCCGTTTTGGCTATCTGAATGGCACCCCTGAGTTGCAAGCTGTGGGGCACCGTCTGACTTACAAGGCAATTCAAGTCATGTTAGAGCTAGAGGTGCCCAACCTGCATGAGCTAGATTTGGATCGAGTGATTGCTTACGGTCATACCTGGAGTCCGACGCTAGAATTAACGCCAGAACCACCGATGTTGCACGGTCATAGCGTCAACATTGATATGGCATTTACGGCGACAATCGCCCAGTTGCGCGGCTATATTTCGGTTGAAGACCGCAATCGCATTTTAGGCTTAATGAGCCGATTGGGGCTGGCGATCGATAGCCCCTATCTCACCCCAGAACTCCTGTGGAAAGCGACCGAAGCAATTACGCGGACTCGCGATGGGTTGCAGCGAGCAGCGGCTCCCCGCCCGATTGGGCAATGCGTGTTTATGAACGACCTAACGCGATCTGAGTTGGACAATGCCTTAGGGGTTCACCGAGCGATCGCTCAAAACTATCCTCGTCAGGGCAATGGTGAGGATATGTACGTGCGCCTCGAGCCAGCCTTAGAGGGAGCAGGCGTATGAGACCCGTTACGCCCGTTGGAATTATCTCAGCGAAGTTAGCAGCCTTGGTCGGTCGCGCCGAGTCGATCGATGGGCTTGATCCGGTTTTCAAAGCTGAATTGCAGCAAGTCTGTGCCCTAGCTTGCGGACTCGACCCGTATTTGGATGTTTGTACGACACCCGAATCGCCTGCCTTGGCTGCCTTGGTGCAACGGACTCAAGCGGAGGACTGGAGCAAGCGATTTACGGATGGTGAAACAGTGCGCCAGCTAGAGCAGGAAATGCTCTCTGGGCATGTGGAAGGTCAAATGCTCAAATTTCTGGTGCATTTGACGCAAGCGCAACGGGTGCTAGAGATTGGCATGTTTACGGGCTATTCGGCTCTAGCGATGGCAGAGGCATTGCCCAGCGATGGACAGGTCGTGGCTTGTGAAGTTGATGCTTATGTGGCTGAATTTGCGCGGCAGTGTTTTAACGAGTCGACGGCCGGACACAAAATCGTAGTCAAGGTTGCGCCTGCTCTTGAAACCCTCAAGCAGCTTGCAGAGGCAGGAGAGGTGTTCGATCTAGTCTTTATTGATGCCGATAAAGCAGGTTACATCGACTACCTCAATCTGCTCCTGACTACCTCGCTGTTAGCTCCAAACGGGTTAATCTGTGCGGACAATACTTTGATGCAGGGGCAGCCCTATCTCTCGGAAACGCCTACGCCCAATGGCAAGGCGATCGCACAGTTCAACCAAACCCTGAGCCACGATCCACGAGTTGAGCAAGTCCTGCTACCTCTGCGAGACGGCTTGACCTTGATTCGGCGTATGTAGTCCATTAATCCGCCCACTTAAACCTATGATAAAAACCGCTCCCGTTAAGCTTCTCTCTGAGCCAGCGGTCAGTGCGGGCAGCATCGGGGTGAGATCGCGCTTAAAAACCCTTGCCACTCTTACTTTGCTGCTGCTGGCATTGCCGTTCAACCTTACCCTCGTGTCGATTGCTTTGCTGAGATCGCTAGTTCTTCGCCCGGCGCGATCAACCACAGTAAATCCGCAAACGGTTCTCATTAGCGGCGGCAAGATGACTAAAGCCTTGCAGCTTGCGCGATCATTTCACAAAGCAGGGCACCGAGTCATCCTAGTGGAGATGCACAAGTACTGGTTAACCGGACACCGCTTTTCTCGGTGCGTTGATCGGTTCTACACCATACCAAAACCGCAATCGTCCCAGTATGCTCAGGCATTACTGGAGATTGTGCAAAAAGAAAAGGTTACTGTTTACGTTCCCGTTTGTAGCCCCGTTGCCAGTTATTATGATGCGCTCATTGCCGAAATGCTGGCGCCCCATTGCACCGTCATGCATGTGGATGTGGAGAGGCTCAAGCAACTGGATGATAAGTACGCCTTTGCGATCGCCGCTGGAACCCTAGGGTTAAGCGTGCCAAAATCCCATCGCATCACCCATCCTCAGCAGGTGATTGACTTTGATTTTAGTAAGGCAAAGCGTCCCTATATCCTCAAAAGCATTCCTTACGATTCAGTGCGGCGATTGGAGCTGACGCAGTTGCCCCTACGAGATGCTGAGGAAACGGCGACTTTTCTGCGAGCGCTACCCATTTCTGAAGCAAATCCCTGGATTATGCAGGAGTATATTCCAGGGCAAGAATATTGTACCCATAGTACTGTTCGTCAAGGACACGTGCAGCTGCACTGCTGCTGCAAGTCTTCAGCGTTTCAGGTCAACTACGAACACGTTGATCATTCTGAGATTGAACGGTGGATTCTCGCCTTTGTCAAGGGGCTGAACCTTACGGGACAAGTGTCTTTCGACTTCATTCAGGCAGCAGATGATGGACAGGTTTATGCGATCGAATGCAATCCGCGCACACACTCTGCCATCACGATGTTCTACAACCATCCTGATGTAGCACAGGCTTATCTAAATCTACATCCACTCCCCCAGATGGCTCAGCCACTTGCCTCTAGCCGCCCAACCTATTGGACTTATCACGAAGTTTGGAGATTGCTAACCCAGCTACTTTCTCCAAAGATGCTCAGGCAACGATTACAGATTCTCGTCAACGGCAAAGATGCCATCTTTGAGTGGGACGATCCCCTCCCTTTTTTAATGGTGCATCATTGGCAGATTCCGCTATTACTGCTGGGAAGTTTTCGGCGCGGCAGTGAATGGATTCGGATTGACTTCAACATTGGCAAGCTTGTTGAACTGGGAGGAGACTAGAGCATGGAAAAATTGCAGATTTTGCATCTAGTTGGCTCTGCTGTGAGCGATTTTTACTGTGAGTTGTCGCAACTCTATGCCCAAGATTGTCTACAAAATACGGCGAATCCAGACCTCTATGAGTTCCACATTGCCTACGTGTCGCCAGATTTGAGGTGGCGGTTTCCCAAATCTTTAGACAATGCCGAGATCGCCCAGACTCCCTCAGTTTCAGTCCCTGAAGCGGTCGCGGTTTTAATTCAACTTCAGATCGATGTGATGGTGCCCCAAATGTTCTGCCTGCCCGGAATGACTCAGTACCGTGCGCTATTCGATCTGCTCAAAATTCCGTATGTGGGAAATTCGGCTGAGCTAATGGCGTTAGCGGCAGATAAGGCAAAGGCGAAAGCGGTTGTCTCCGCAGCCGGGGTGACCGTGCCCGCTGGCAAGGTTCTGCATCGAGGCGATTGCTTATCTGTATCCCGTCCGTCGATTATTAAGCCGAACCATTCCGATAATTCATTGGGTTTGAGTTTAGTTACCGAGACAACCGATGGAGATGCTGCTTTAGCAACTGCCTTTGAGTATGCAGATGAAGTCTTAGTTGAGGAGTTTATCGAACTGGGTCGAGAAGTTCGCTGTGGTGTGATTGTGCAAGCGGGCGAGTTAGTTTGCTTGCCGCTAGAAGAGTACGCCGTGAATCCCGAAACTCATCCGATTCGGACTTATGCAGATAAACTCAAGCAAAATCAAGATGGTAGTTTGGATTGTGCTGCTAAAGAGAAAACCAAGGCGTGGATTGTTGATCCTAGGGATCCAGTGACTCAGCGAGTTTGGGCGCTCGCAAAACAATGTCACGTTGCTTTGGGCTGTCGGCATTACAGTTTGTTTGATTTTCGGATCGATCCACACGGACAGCCGTGGTTTTTAGAAGCAGGTTTGTATTGTTCGTTTGCTCAGAAAAGCGTCATTCCAATGATGGCTCAGGCTGCTGGAATTTCATTGACAGACCTGTTTCAAAATATGGTGCAGATGGCAGTGGCGGGAGAGGCTGCCTCTTTGGGCGATCGCCCAAAGAGCGCGCAGATTGACACAAAAGCCGAAACTTATTCTTAGCAGGACATTCGGGTTGCCGAAATAGCCATGAAATTTTCAAAGCATTGCCAAGCAAGCGTTTCAAACTTCTTTTAGCTGAACTTCCCCCATACGGATCTACTGGGAATTGCTGGGTTTTGGCAGGCTTTTTGGCTGTGATCGGTAAAAAGTAACCTGAAAACTCAAATCTGATAACTGATCACTGATCACTGAATCTCCCCTCTTGCCTCTGAGAAAAAAAAATGCTATGATGAAAACAAATCGGGCTTCTACGTTGGTGACTGCCTTTCAAGTTTTTTGATCTATGCTTGATTGTGATAAGGGAGCAAATAACCAATTCGTGTGGTAGTAAACCGAGCTTGTACTCGGAAACAGAAACGCGTAATATAAGTTCCCACCTGGTTAACCCAGGTCATAAACTTAGGTAAAACGGCGTAGCGGTCTTTTCAAGTTTTTCGAGCATATATAGGTCAAATTCTGGGCATAAGCACTGTAAGCTGTACTGAATTTCAACTCCGTATTGGAAATTTTAGTACAAATGCTCAAACTGCCTCTCCCTGCTCCCCTGCAATCTTAACGAGTAATTTAGATAGTCAAGAGCTTAAGTAGGGAGGCAAATTATTTGTAGGATGGGTTAGCGGTAGCGTAACATGAGCAGGCGTTGGGTTTCATGCTTCAACCCAACCTACGTTCTGTTGACTCTTGCAAGAGTGCAAGAGTGCCTCATCTCAACAAGCAATTTAAATGCGCGGGCAGCTTATCTATATTTTTTTCTAGGTTAAAGACTGCTGTTTTCGGTAACGCTCGTCACCGCTAAATTGTGACAATCCGGACTACACTAGGGAAAAATTTATGAATTATTGTTAAGCAATGACTGAAAAACAGCCAAGAGTTGTTATCATCGGCGGCGGATTTGCGGGTTTATACACGGCCAAAGCCCTAAAAAACGCCCCCGTTCATGTTACCCTCATCGATAAGCGAAATTTCCATCTTTTTCAGCCCCTCCTCTATCAAGTCGCTACTGGGGCGCTGTCTCCGGCCGATATCTCCTCACCTTTGCGCTTAATCCTACGGGGTCATGAGAATACAGATATTCTCCTCGATCATGCCATAGATATAGATCCAGTTAAGGGAGAAGTGATCTTGAAAGATCACCCGCCGATCGCCTACGATCAGTTAGTCATTGCCACGGGAGTCAGTCATCACTATTTTGGCAATGATCAATGGCAGCCCTACGCTCCCGGGTTAAAAACCATTGAAGACGCAGTAGAAATGCGTCGTCGCATCTATCTCGCTTTCGAGAAGGCCGAGAAAGAAATCGATGCCGAAAAGCGGCAAGCTTTATTAACTTTTGTTATTGTCGGAGGCGGACCGACGGGGGTAGAATTAGCAGGAGCGATCGCTGAAATTGCCCACGGTGCGCTTAGGTCTGATTTCCACCAGATTAACCCCACAGAAGCGAAAATTTTGCTCTTAGAAGGGATGGATCGAGTATTACCCCCATATTCACCCGATTTATCCGCTAAAGCTGCCGCTTCTCTCACAAAATTAGGGGTGACAGTGCAAACTAACAGCATCGTTACCAATATTGTTGAAGGTTGTGTCAGCGTCCGTCAGGGAGAAAAAACCACAGAAATCGCTGCCGAGACAATTTTATGGGCAGCGGGGGTAAAAGCATCGAGAATGGGGCGAATTTTGGCCGAAAGAACCGGGGTAAATCTCGATCGCGTCGGCCGGGTAATCGTCGAACCGGATTTAAGTATCGCTGGTTATGCCAATATTTTTGTGATCGGGGATCTGGCTAATTTTGCCCATCAGGGAGATAAACCTTTACCCGGAATTGCCCCCGTGGCCATGCAGGAGGGCGAATATCTGGCCAATTTATTAATTTCTCGCCTAAAAGGGCAAACTATTCAACCTTTTCATTATATCGATCGAGGTAGTCTGGCAGTGATCGGCCAAAATGCGGCCGTGGTTGATTTGGGATTTGTCAAGTTTTCTGGGTTCATCGCTTGGTTAGTCTGGGTTTGGGCCCATATTTACTATCTGATCGAATTTGATAATAAATTAGTGGTGATGGTGCAATGGGGTTGGAATTATTTTACCCGCGGTCGTGGCGCTCGTTTGATTACGGGAGAGGGGCAGAATTTAGCCTCGGGACAATTGCCGCAAAATAACAGCCAAAATAATAATAATCTCGCCGTTTCTAACCAGACGGAAACTCTCTCTCCACCGATTGTGAAAGTGTGAAAAAAATAGCCGTGATTATCTAGTTATCAGTTAGCCGGTAAGAACAATCGATCATGAAAATAGAACATCCTAACAGTCTGGAAATTACCCCAGAGGAAAGCCAAGAATTAGAATATTTACGAGTTACAATTGAACGAGCGATCAAAGATGGTGTGATCACAAGAATAGAATTTGAATCGATTAAAATGATCATGTTTTCTAACAAGAAAAACAATCCCGACCAAATCCTTCGTCAGGTGACACTCTATCGCAAGTTAGTCGTTGAAAAACTGAATAATAGCGAACTAATTTTTGAATCTCCTCAATAGGGCGAAATGCTGTTGTAAGCTGCCCGCGCATTTAAATTGCTTGTTGAGATAGGGTGCATCTCACATTTGCAGGAATACCGACAATCAGCAATTGTCCGTGACTCTTAGATGATGACAAATGTATCAGCAGCTGCGTGTAAGCATCCCACCGAAAAGCTAATGCGCGGGTAGGGTTGATTCATTTAAATTAAGTACAGCTGATTTTGAGTCAATAAATTTGAATGAAAATTCTCAAGTTTATCTTTTTCTAATCAAAAGAGTTAGTGACAATAACTAATCTTTAATCCTCTGCCAATATTGATTATGAATAAATTGATAAAGCTTGTTCCCAAGCCACTAAAAGCCTATCTCTCTTCAAATTTTCTGAGAGTACATCCTGTTAATTTAGCTAATTTTTCTGCTTCTTACGTCGATAAAACTATCAGTTTTTCCCAACGTTCAGCTAACCACCTCTGTCCCTCTGTTATTGAGAGAAAACCCAAACCTC
>NZ_JASJFB010000295.1:0-1408 GCF_030065455.1 Microcystis sp. M53602_WE12
GATCCCCCCGCCTATCGGCACCCCCCTTATCAAGGGGGGCAGGGGGGATCGGCACCCCCCTTATCAAGGGGGGCAGGGGGGATCGAACCTAAAATCCATTTTTAATTTAATTATAACCAGCTACTTAACTATTAAGATAACTGCTGTATTACCAGTCGCTTTCAACGGGGATAGTTAATTTCTGGCGAGGAACCAAAGTCACTCAACCGCAGAACCTCAAGGTTGTATAATCTTTAAGAGTTATTAAGCTTTGTATCAGTTTGCCCGGCAGCATTTAATGAATATACTTTTGCTGACATCATCTTTAGGTTTACTCCTAGCGATCGCTATCGTCGTCTATTTTGTTTCCTCTCGCAAGTACCAATCGTCGGACTCGGTGGCCAATTCCTACGACCAATGGACCCAGGACGGGATTTTAGAATACTATTGGGGCGAACACATCCATTTAGGTCACTACGGTTCCCCACCAGAAAAAAAAGACTTTCTACAGGCAAAAGCTGACTTTGTGGCGGAAATGGTCTCTTGGGGAGGTTTGGATAAACTACCCACCGGTGCAACTCTCCTCGATGTCGGTTGTGGTATTGGTGGCAGCAGTCGCATTCTGGCCCGCGACTACGGATTTGCCGTTACCGGTGTCACCATTAGTCCCAAACAAGTGGCACGGGCCAAAGAACTAACACCCCCAGATGTAAATGCTCGCTTTTTGGTCGATGATGCCATGGCCCTTTCTTTTCCCGACGAGAGTTTTGATGTGGTCTGGTCAATTGAAGCCGGTCCCCATATGCCGGACAAAGCCGTTTTTGCTCAGGAATTACTGCGAGTTCTCAAGCCGGGGGGAGTCCTGGTGGTAGCGGACTGGAATCAGCGAGATGACCGTCAAAAACCGCTTAATTTCTGGGAAAGTCCTGTAATGCGCCAACTTTTGGATCAGTGGTCCCACCCCGCTTTTGCCAGTATCGAAGGTTTTGCCGAACAGTTAGCGGCCACAGGATTGGTAGATGGGGAAGTGATGACTGCTGACTGGACAAAAGCCACTCTACCCTCTTGGATTGATACCATTTGGCAGGGGGTGATTCGTCCCCAAGGTTGGTGGCAATTTGGTCTGACTGGGTTGGTTAAATCCGTCCGAGAAGTGCCGACAATTCTGCTGATGCGTTTGGCCTTTGGTACGGGTTTATGTCGTTTTGGGATGTTCCGCGCTGTTCGCGCTCAATCCCATCTGCAAGCAAGTCAGCAAGAGTCTCTTACCTCAGTTATCTAGCTGGTTATAATTAGGGTCTGCTGAAAAAGTTTGTTGGTGGGGGCAGGGTGTGGGGTGTGGGGTGTGGGGTGTAGGGTTTTACCGATTTTGAGGTAGTCAGTTACCTAATTTTCAGGGAAAAAGTACCTGAATTTTACCCCCGATCCC
>NZ_JASJFB010000445.1:0-4212 GCF_030065455.1 Microcystis sp. M53602_WE12
AAATCGGTAAAACCCTACACCCCACCTGCCCCCCCGATGTCGGGGGGGTTGGGGGGGCCACACCCTGCCCCCAAGAAAAACTTTTTGCCGCAAACCCTAGGTAATTGACCACCTGAAAATGGGTCAAACCCGACACCCCACACCCTGCCCCCAGGAAAAACTTTTTGCCGCAAACCCTATTTATTCTCCCTTCTCCCCTCTCCCTTCTCCCCTTTCCCCTTTCCCTTCTCTGCAATAATTACTCGCAGCCAGAAGTCCATTGGGCTAATATCATACTTTGTGCTTTTTGTCAAAAAAACTTTTTTTTTGCAATAAAACTACACAAAAAAAAGATCATCGTTGCCCGTGAAATTGACTGATTTACCCGTCTTAATTAGGATCACCCTGTAGGTGTGGCAAGGGTTTCAACCATTGCTACCCAAAAAAGCACAGAATAACCGATTATGAAATTCTATCAAATCGCTGTCACCATTGTAACATCGTTGTTAAATAAAAATCTTTCTCAATTAATTCTTAAGAATTTGTAAATATTGCGGAATGTTAATTTAAATATTCTCAAGTTTTTGGAGTCAATCAATAATTTTTACTTATCTTTGTCGAACATTGGGTGAGGAGTCAGGAATCAGGAGATAGGGGGGTCACTGCTTGCGCGTTGCGGGGGGTTTTGGGGTGATAGGGTGATGAGACAGCTTCCCCACTTCCCCACTTCATAATTCATAATTCCCAATCCATCACTGATGACTGAAAACCGAGACAATTTTCTGAGGACTTTTTTTAATGGTGGAAACCGGATCGGGGTCATTTTCTTCCCTAGCCACGCGGATTAAGAGGGCGGCTAAAAAGAGACTGGCTAAACTGGAACTGCCGCCATAACTAAAGAGAGGGAAAGGTAAGCCGGTAGTGGGTAAAGAACCAGTAGCCACACCGATATTTAACAGGGATTGACCGATTAAAATTACCATCGCCCCGATCGCCACTAATTTTTTGATGCGATGACGACATTTAACCGCCACGATGAGGGCGAGAGTAGCGTAGAGAAATAGCATGATTAACAGTAAAATACCGCCAATAAAACCAAATTCCTCGCCAAAGACAGCGAAAATAAAATCCGTATCCGGGAAGGGTAGATAAGATAATTTTTGTAGGGATAAACCGTAACCGCTGCCGGTGGTTCCGCCAGAACCGATCGCCAGTAAACTCTGCACTAATTGATAACCATCACCCCGGGGATCCTGCCAGGGGTTTAAGAAAGACAAAATCCGTTTTCTCTGGTATTCGCGGAAAGTAACACTAACCACGGCCATAGTTACACCCAGTAAAGCGGTGCTGGTCATGTAGGATAAAGGCAGACCGGAGGCAAGAGCGATCAGCCAGAGAGTTATACCACACAGAGCAGTGGTACTCAAGTTAGGTTGTAAGAGGATGCCCGCTAGAATTAGCCCAAAAATAGCGATCCAAGTTAACCGTTGATTGACATTTAAACGCGGCCAACCACCGAAAACCGCCGCCCCTTGCAGGACGAGAAACGGTTTCATAAATTCCGACGGTTGCAAGAGAATCGGCCCGATTTTAATCCAACGGGTGGCACCGTTGATATTAGTTCCCAAACCGGGGATAAGAGTGATCAAAATTAATCCTAAAACTAATAAAATCATCCAGGGTGCGATTTTGAGGAGTTTCTCGATCGGCAATCGCACCAGGAAATTAAAGCCAATTAAGCCAATCCAAAGCCAGATTAATTGGCGGATAAAATAGTATAGTCCGTTATCAAAGCGACTGTCAGCCAGAGCGTAGGAAGCGGAAAAAAGCACCACTAACCCGACTAACAGCCACAAAAAAGTCATCCAGCGCAATAATCGCGCTTCGGCTGACCAGTTTTTCACATCGGGGTCAAAAATAGGAATAATGTATTGCCACACGGAGATTTTCGAGAAGAAGTATCTTGTACAGATTAACCGAAAAGACTAGGCTCGATCGCAGTTTGTTCCACTATCCGACGGCGACATGACCGATTAAACCGACATTTTCACCGTGCCATTCTAGGGTATCACCGATCGCCTGACCGTCGTGATAGGCAGCCAAGAGAATTTCCGCCGTTTTCCCCCAAACAATATTCCCCTGACGATCAAGGGAAATCATGCCCAGATCCCGACCATTAGTTTGGGATTCGCGCATGGATTTCTCCACGGCAGCGGCGAGGGAAAAACCATCGGTGACGCGAATAACCACCTTAGCGGCTAAACATTCATCGATAATATCTTCCCCGACCCCCGTACAACTTACTCCTGCCCATGGATTCGCATAATTGCCGGCCGGCATGGCACTGTCACTAACGCGACCGATTCTTTCTAATCCCTTCCCTCCGGTAGAAGTTCCGGCGGCGATGTCTCCTTGTTGATCAAGGGCCACTACCCCGATAGTTCCCCGTTGTGCTGACGAATCGGCGAATAAACGGGCCATTTTGCGATTAAAATTCGTCTTTCTTTCCTCCATCCATTCTTGAATCCGATAATCGGTGAGGGGATCATAGAGGGGAATTTGTAATTCTCGGGCCAGATCTGCAGCTCCAATTTCCGAGAGAATGCGATCCTCTTGACTTTGGAGAAATTGAGCCAGGCTAATGGGATTCTGTACCCGCGAGACGTTAATGACACCGCTTAAACGCTGGTGACGACCATCCATCAAGGCTGCACTCATTCGCACCTGACCGTCCGATTGCACCACCGAACCGGTCCCGGCATTAAATCGCGGTTCATCCTCCAGTAACATACATCCTTTTGTCACCGCCTCCACAGCACTAGCACCATTGTCAAGGAGGTTGTAAATATTCTTAACAATCCCCCGGAGAGAATCGCGGACTGATTCTAAACCACCTTTGTCCTCTAGGGAACTCGCTCCCCCATGAATAATTAACTTCGGATTTACTTTGGTCATTATTGTCCCAATATCACATTACCGATCGGATCTAAACTATCACGTTATCGCTACTCCGCTTCGCCAGTGCCGTCTTAACCGGTAAGTAGGGTTTGCGGCAAAAAGTTTTTCGTGGGGACAGGGTGCGGGGTGTGGGGTGTGGGGTGTGGGGTTTTACCCATTTTCAGGGGTTCAATTACCTAATTTTCAGGGAAAAAGTCCAGGGATTTTGCCCCGATCACTCCCAGATCCGGTACTTTTTGATTGACAAAAGATCTAAAAGTGTTACCCAACAAGGTTTTCAGATTTATTCAGCCAACCCTAATTACTCACCGTTCGCTCCTTTCTGGAAGCGAGAATTTGCTCAATTGTCTCAAATACAGTCTAGCCAACACATTGACCGTTCTCACCGAAATTTATCAGTACATAAAGACTATTTTGAGGTTAACGAATTGATTGGGGATTTGAGTGGGTAAGTGCCAATCAACCCCCTCAAAGCCTAATTATCAACGAGCCTTGAAAAGAGGGCGAACGAGGGGACTTGAACCCCCGAGTGGTGGAACCACAATCCACTGCCTTAACCACTTGGCTACGCTCGCCGTACACCTTTTCGAGTATAGCACAAGACGAATGGTTGACAAGAGGTTTTTTATCCTAATTCAGGCTATGGTTAGGGTAAGTGAGTGATGATTTGAGAGCTTATGAAATTGGCGCGGTTAGGGGGAATAGTGTTAGGAGTGGTTTTAGGGGGAATTGCGGGGATATTGCTGACAACTAACCCCAATCGTCAAGATTACGAACAATACGCTTCCCAGAGGTTAACTAGCTATCTTAAGGATAATGTCTGCGCTCGGGCGCAAGCTTCCCTCGAGGTGCAAGCTCTCTTACGGGGTTACTGTAAAATGTTGGTGGATACGGGTCATCCTTTTTTACAAGAAGCGATCGCCACTCACACCACTAGAAAGAATTTTGTCATTTTCAGCGTTTATCAAACGGAATTATGGTTCCCTCCCCCTTTACCTAGTTATCACTTCAGCACCGTCGGTTTTTTGAACAAATTATACATCTACGAAGCTTTAGAACTGTAGTCAGGCAATTGAAATTTTCCGAGAGTAAATCCTGATGGTAGTGATTTTATTGTAGTGGTGATAGCTGAAATTATGGCTCTTCGGTTTGTGTTATGCAATGGACGGGGGTTATAAGGGATGGAACCCTTATAGAGAAAGGCATTTAGCGATTTTTGTCAATTGTTTTTTATCTAGAGCGAACTAATCAATTAAGTCTCTTGCCAGATAAGGA
>NZ_JASJFB010000118.1:0-3355 GCF_030065455.1 Microcystis sp. M53602_WE12
GGTGTGGGGTGTGGGGTGTAGGTAAGGAAACCTCTTTCGTCCCTGGTGGTGAAAATTTTTTCATCGGGACTGTCTCCTGTTTTTTCACAACAGAATCCTGTTTCTTCCCTGCTGTCTCCTGTCTCCTGTCTCCTGTCTCCTGTCTCCTGTCTCCTGTCTCCTGTTTTTTTACCACAGAATCCTGTTTCTTCCCTGCTGTCTCCTGTCTCCTGTCCCCCGACTTGCCAGTGGGAATTTTTGTCCGTCTGCTATCGGCGAATTTTTTCTTTAAAGAGCGCAATTCTTTTTTCAGAGACTTGAGAAACTCCTGACGGTTATGGAGAAGGGTTTCTAACTGTTGAATTTTTGTTTGTAATTCCGTCGCTTCCGTCTCTAACTTTTGTCTTTCCAAACCGGTTAAACGACGTAGGGGCATAGCCAAGATAGAATCAGCTTGTGCGTCACTAATGCCCAATTCTGCCTGAAAACGATACTTAGCCGTCGTCCCATCGGGAGCATTTTTGAGAATATCCACCACTCGATCGATATTCTGCAAAGCTAATAATAAACCCTCGACTAGGTGTAAGCGATCGCTGGCCTGTTGCAACTCATCGCCATACTGACGGGTGAGAGTTGTTTCTCGAAAGCGCAAGAATTCCTGTAAAACTTGTTTTAACGATAACTGCCGGGGTTGATTATCGACTAAAGCGAGGATAATTGCCCCAAAATTAGTCTGTAGGGCCGTTTGTTGGTATAAAGCCGCCAAAACCTGCTGCGGTTGACTTTCCCGCTTTAATTCAATCACCACCCGAATGCCTTCGCGATTACTTTCATCGCGGATATCGGCAATTCCCTCCAATTTCCCTAAATTGACTAATTCGGCGATTTTTTCGATCCATGCCGCCTTATTCACCTGAAAAGGCAACTCAGTAACCACAATTGCCGTCCTTTCCCTTCGGCGCTTGCCCTCAATGATAATTGTTTCAGTTTTCGCCACTCCGCGCACGGGAATAATCCCCCTACCGGTGCGATAAGCCTCCCGAATGCCGGTATCATCTAAAATCTCGCCTCCCGTGGGAAAATCCGGCCCGGGGATAATTTCTACTAACTTTTCCTCGCTTAAATCGGGATTATCAATCAAAGCGATTAAACCTTCCACCACTTCCCCTAAATTATGGGGAGGAATATTAGTCGCCATCCCCACCGCAATACCTGAACAACCATTAAGAATCAGTATCGGTAACTGAGCGGGTAAAACAACGGGTTCCTGTTGAGAATTATCAAAATTACTGCTAAAATTAACGATAGCTTCGCTAATTCCCCCCAAAACCGCCTGATCACCGATGCCGGCCAAACGGGTTTCTGTATAACGCATGGCCGCCGGGGGGTCGTTATCGATCGAACCAAAGTTACCATGGCCCGATAAAAGTGGGTAACGACTGGAAAAATCCTGTACCATACGAACCAGTGCCTCGTACACTGACTGATCGCCGTGGGGATGATATTTACCCAAGACATCCCCCACCACCCGCGCACATTTGCGAAAAGGGCGATCGGGAGTTAAACCCAGTTCGTGCATAGCGTATAATATGCGACGATGCACTGGTTTTAGTCCATCGCGTACATCCGGCAAGGCTCGCCCCACGATCACACTCATGGCATATTCTAGATAGGATCGTTCCATCTCTTGGTGTAAGGCCGTGGGTATAATTTGACCACTAGCTAAGAAATCCAGTTGTTTGGCCATGAGTCTCTCGTTTTCAATCTGTCTAGCTGTGAATCATAAGGCATTTTGCCCGTTTTAACCTTGTTTATCCCTGAGCATCCCTATGACGACTGTTTTGATTGTAGAAGACGACCCGATTAATTTTCGCGTTTTTGCCAAAATTTTGACCAAACGAGGTGGTCTAGAGGTTAAAGGGACCGAAGACGTGGAAGAAGTGCTTCGTATTGCTCGGGATAAGGAAGCGGACGTGATCTTAATGGATGTCTCCCTCTCCCATAGTGTCTATGAAGGGAAAGCGGTAGATGGCATTAAAATCAGCCAAATTCTCAAAGCTAACCCCGAAACCGCCGATTTACCCGTTATTATCGTCACCGCTCACGCTATGGAGGGCGATCGAGAGAATTTTCTCAAGCAGAGTCAGGCCGATGGTTATATTTCTAAACCAGTGGTTGATCACCAAGCTTTTGTTGATCAAATCTTGGCGATCATCGATCAGAAGCTGGTCTAAGCTTTGAGTCTTCTTTTGTTAGTATATCAGTATTGATCTAGGGTTGGCTGAATAAATCTAAAAACCTTATTGGGTAAGACTTTTAGACTTTTTGTCAATCAAAAAGTACCGGCGACGGAAGTGATTGGGGGGAAAATCCCTGGACTTTTCCCCTGAAAATTAGGTAATTGACCCCCTCAAAATCTGTAAAACCCTACACCCCACACCCTGTCCCCACAAGAAACTTTTTGCCGCAAACCCTACTTAATCCTCCACTCTGCCATAGATGGCGTAGGCTCGATCGAGCGACCAGGCCCACATCTGATCCCCTAGGGAAAAATGCCACCATTCCCCCTTATGTCGGCTAAATCCCGCCTCCTCCATCACTTTAGCCAATAAAACTCGTTTTTGATGATAACTCTGTTCTCGCGGGCTTTTTGCGGCGATATAATAATCGGGATGCGATCGCTCACTGATCTCATCGATTTCTCCCCCCATGTCGATGGCTTGTCCCTTCTCGTTCACCAGGGTAATATCGATCGCCGCTCCGGTACTATGGGGAGGCGGAGTGGCGGCATTATCGCTGGGAACCGCCCAAATAGTGTAAACTTCTGTTAAAATCGCTTGACTTTCTGCCTCCGATAGTTTCTCTTTGGCTAATCCTTTTGTGTCTAGGAGAGTCTGAAAACTATAATCGACCATAAATTGTTGCACTTCCACCGGTCGATAGGCATCAAAAATCAAAATTTGCCAACCAGGTTGATAGACTTGCAGGCGGTTTTGAGCGTCAATCAGAGCATTTAACACCCCTTGTCGCAAAAAATAGGGAGATTTACCCCGATAATTAGCCCCTAATTTCTCGTAAGCATGGGGAGAAGGGATAACAAATTTATCTGCGGGTATAGGTACTAGGGGTTCCCCACATTCACGAATAGGAATTTTTTGGTAGGGTTTCATCTCGTCATCGGGAAACAGTAATTTTATTGATGGTCCACTCGATCGCCAGTTTACATAGGGTTTGCGGCAAAAAGTTTTTCGTGGGGGTAGGGTGTAGGGTGTGGGGTGTGGGGTGTGGGGTTTTACCCATTTTCAGGTGGTCAATTACCTAATTTTCAGGGAAAAAGTCCAGGGATTTTCCCCCCAATCACTCCAATGGTCGGCAC
>NZ_JASJFB010000700.1:0-8584 GCF_030065455.1 Microcystis sp. M53602_WE12
AAATTTTATGTTAAGAAAGATGTGACTAATGGATAGATTAAGGGGGGCAGGGGGGATCAAACCTAAAATCCATTTTTAATTTAATTATAACCAGCTACTTAAATATCAAGTCCTCTAGCTAGAGTCGCAACAGTAAGCCCAGAAAAAATGCTCTAGGGCAGGGTTGACTAATTCCCACTCTCCGATACTTTTTAAACAGGATTTAGGATCATCACCGTCCCTAAATATTTGCCCTGGTTTTTTCTAGTAAAGTTATACTATTAAGGAAGCCAAGACGAAATTCTAGGGTTAAGCAATGGTTAGACAACTCGACGACAGCCCGAAAACCGCAATCGTCTATCCCGATAGCGATGGTAAACCGATGGCCGATAATACAAGACAATTTCGCTGGATTACGACGATTAAATCGAATCTAGACTGGTTATTTGCCAATAATGCCGATGTTTTTGTCGCTGGCGATTTACTCTGGTATCCCGTGGAGGGAGATAATAAGACTCGACAAGCGCCTGATGTGATGGTAGCTTTTGGCAGACCCAAGGGAGAAAGAGGTTCCTATCAACAGTGGAAAGAGAACAATATCCCCCCGCAGGTGGTTTTTGAAATTCTCTCTCCGGGCAATACCGCAACGGAAATGACCAGAAAACTGCTGTTTTATGACCGTTATGGTGTGGAAGAATACTACATTTATAATCCCGATAAAAATGATTTGGGCGGCTGTATTCGTCGGGAAAATCGGCTCGAAAGTCTAGAAAATCTCGATAATTGGGTAAGTCCTCGCTTGGGCATTCGTTTTCAATTAGCCGAACCAGAGTTAGTTTTGTATTATCCCGATGGTCAACCTTTCACCAGTTACAACGAAGAACGACAACGGGCCGAAACGGAAAGTCAACGGGCCGAAACGGAAAGTCAACGGGCCGAAACGGAAAGTCAACGGGCCGAAACGGAACGACAACGGGCCGAAACGGAAAGTCAACGGGCGGAAGCGGAACGGCAACGGGCCGAACGATTGGCGGCAAAACTGCGGGAGTTAAATATTAATCCCGAAGAAACTTAAAAAAATTATCGCTCGGCTCAATCGATCGAGATAGTCTCGCTACAATGAAAGTAGATAAATATCAAGTCCTCTAGCTAGAGTCGCAACAGTAAGCCCAGAAAAAATGCGCTAGGGCAGGGTTGACTAAATCGACGAAGCAATCGCTAAATAGGGGTAATTTCCGTCCACTTCTCCCCAATCCTGAACGGGAGAGGCAGAACCGAAGAATTTCTATAAAATTTCGGTAAGGGTGGAAAGATCAAGTAAGTTAGCGTTAGGGCTTAATCTTCGCCACGGAAAGTAGAACTATGACAGTTTGTGAATATCGGCCAGGTTTAGAAGGAATTCCCGCCGCCCAATCGAGTATCAGCTTTGTGGATGGGCAAAAGGGAATCTTAGAGTATCGGGGCATTCGGATTGAGGAACTCGCCGAAAAAAGTACCTTCCTCGAAACCGCCTATCTCCTTATCTGGGGTGTTCTGCCCACGGGGGCGGAACTGGACGAATTTGCCGATGAAATCCGTTATCATCGACGCATCAAGTACCGTATCGAAGACATGATGAAATGCTTCCCCGAAAAAGGCCATCCCATGGATGCGCTACAAACTTCGGCGGCGGCTTTAGGGTTATACTATGCCCGTCGGGCTTTGGATAATCCCGAATATATCCGTCAGGCAGTAGTCCGGCTATTAGCGAAAATCCCCACCATGGTGGCGGCGTTTCAATTAATTCGCAAAGGTAATCATCCCATTCAGCCCAACGATAGTCTTGATTATGCGGCCAATTTCCTCTATATGTTGACGGAAAGACGACCAACGGATTTAGCGGCGAAAGTTTTCGATGTCTGTTTGACCCTCCACGCCGAACATACCATGAATGCCTCGACTTTTTCGGCCATGGTGACGGCTTCCACTTTAACCGACCCCTACGGTGTCATCGCTTCAGCAGTGGGAACTCTCGCCGGCCCCCTCCACGGTGGGGCAAACGAGGAAGTATTGTTAATGTTAGAGGAAATCGGTTCGGTGGCTAATGTTCGTCCCTATGTGGAAAAATGTATCGCCAATAAACAAAAAGTTATGGGTTTTGGACACCGGGTATATAAAGTTAAGGATCCCCGGGCGACGATTTTACAAAATCTTGCCGAACAATTATTCGCGGAATTAGGTTCCGATGAATACTACGATATCGCCCTAGAATTAGAACAGGCAATGGTGGATATCTACGGCGAAAAAGGTATCTATCCTAATGTGGATTTCTATTCGGGATTGGTCTATCGGAAATTAGGCATCCCCAATGACTTATTTACCCCGATTTTTGCCATCTCCCGGGTGGCCGGTTGGTTGGCCCACTGGAAAGAACAATTAAATACTAACCGCATTTTCCGTCCTACCCAAATCTACACAGGAGAACACGAAGTCCCCTATACACCGATCGAACAACGTTCTTAGATTTTATCTCCCATTCTTGATGGAAACACGGTTTCTCGCCTTTGTCAATCTTTCCTAGGCGAGATTTTTTGTCTCATTTCCTGTTATATTGATGGGGCAAGGAAACAGTCCAGCGGCTTTCAGCTTGGTCAGTTTCGGTGTATATAGGGTCTGCTGAAAAAGTTTTTCGGTGGGGGCAGGGTTTGGGGTGTGGGGTGTGGGGTGTGGGGTTTTACCGGTTTTGAGGTGGCCAATTACCTAATTTTTAGGGAAAAAGTCCAGGGATTTTCCCCCTGATCACTCCCATACCTGGTACTTTTTGATTGACAAAAAGTCTAAAAGTCTTACCCAACAAGGTTTTTAGATTTATTCAGCAAACCCTATATAGCCAGGCAAGGTCTTTACTTCTAGATAGTCGGACAGAAAAATATTAAAGATTATGGTGAAATTTTGGCAGGGATTAACGGTATTTTTAATTTCTTGTTTATTGCTGATTTCCCTAACTGCTTGTGGTAATCAAGTTAGACGCAATCAAGTGGTCATATCGGTATTAAGTGACCCAAAAACCTTTAATGCTGTTTTATCGGCCGAATCCCCGAATATTTTTGGTTTAACCTACGAAGGACTATTAACAGAAAATCCCATTACTGGCAAAAAAGAACCGGTATTAGCAGAATCTTGGACAATTTCCGATGATAATTTGAGCATTATTTTTACTATGAGAGAGGGTTTAAAATGGTCGGATGGTCAACCCTTAACCGTTGATGACGTGGTTTTTACCTATAAAGACTTATATCTAAATCCTGATATTCCCAACAACTACCGCGATAGTTTAAGAATAGGATTAAAAAAAGAATTTCCAGTTATCACTAAACTAGATAATCGCAGAATCGAATTTAAACTCCCCGAACCTTTTGCTCCTTTTTTAGATGCTGTCAGTTCACCGATTTTACCTAAACACGCTTTAGAAAAAACTATTCAGAAAAAAAGCCCCGATGGTAGGTTAGAATTTCTCTCCACTTGGGGGTTAGATACTCCTCCCGATAAAATTGTTTTTAATGGTGCTTATAAACTAAAAGAATATATAACGGGACAAAGGATTATTTTTGAGAATAACCCTTACTATTGGAAAAAAGATGCCCAGGGACAACAATTACCTCATATAACTTCGGTAATTTGGGCAATTGTTGAATCTCAGGATACAACTTTACTGCAATTTCGTTCGGGAAGTTTAGATTCTATTGGGGTAACTCCCGAATTTTTCTCCCTCTTAAAAACTGAAGAAGAAAGAGGAAATTTCACTATTTTTAATGGTGGACCTGCCTACGGAACCCAATTTATCGGTTTTAATCTCAATCAAGGAAAACGCGACGGAAAACCCCTAGTAGATCCGATTAAATCCCGTTGGTTTAATAACTTAAATTTCCGTCAAGCTATTGCCTACGGCATTAATCGTCAAAGAATGATTGATGATATCTATCGAGGATTGGGACAAGAACAAAATTCTTTTCTTTCTATCCAATCTCCTTTTTACGATCAAACCCTGAAAGGTTACGATTATAATCCCGAAAAAGCCAAAGAATTATTATTAGAGGCCGGATTTAAGTATAATAGTGATAATCTCCTAGTCGATGCCGATAATAATCCCGTTAGATTTAACCTGATTACTAATGCGGGTAACAAAATCCGGGAAGCAATAGGCGCACAAATTAAAAATGATTTAGCCGCAATAGGAATTCAAGTGGATTTTCAAGCGATCGCTTTTAGCAATTTAGTTGATAAACTGAGTAATAGTCTAGATTGGGAAGCACATATTTTAGGTTTTACCGGCGATAATGAACCCCACGCCCCTAATATTTGGTATGTAGATGGAAATCTCCACGCTTTTAACCAACAACCTCAACCCGGCAGCCCGCCGATTCAAGGCTGGCAAGCGGCGGATTGGGAGAAAAAAATCGCCGATTTATACGTCAAAGGTTCCCAAGAATTAGACTTTGAGAAGCGCAAAGTTATCTATAATGAAATTCAACAACTTCAACAGGAATACGTCCCCTTTATTTATCTAGTTAATCCCCTCGCTTTGGGGGCCGTGCGTAACTGCTTTGAAGGCATACAATTCTCCGCCTTGGGTGGAGCATTCTGGAATCTAGAAGAATTAAAGAAAACCTGTGGAGGTGTTTAATGACTCATTTTGGCATTCTTTGTCCCACCGCTTCTGGACATATCAATCCTCTCCTACCTTTAGGAAAAGAGTTACAAAAACGCGGTCATAAAGTTACCTGTTTTTTAACTCTTGATGGTGAAGAAATGGTGCAAGCAGCCGGCTTAGATTTTCAGGCAATTGCACCCGACCAATATCCGAAAGGCACATCAGCCAAAAATTTAGCCGAAATTGGTCAATTACAGGGAAAAGCCGCCGTCCGTCGCACGGTACAATCAGTTACTAATTCTACCGCTGCCCTCTTTGAAACTATCCCTCAAGAGATGCGTCGCTTGGGAATTGATGCCCTAATTGTCGATCAAGTCTCCCCCTCAGGAGGTACAATCGCAGAAAAATTAGCTATTCCCTTTGTCAGTTTTGCTGGGGCATTGGTTTTAAATCGTGATCCGCTTATTCCGCCCTTTATGACCACTTGGGACTATAATCCCTCATTTATCGGGGTTATTCGCAATAAAATTGGCTATAAACTCCTTGACTCTCTGACTCGTCCTCTGAATGAGTTAATCAACCAGCAGCGTCAAGAATGGGGGTTAATTCCCTATCAAAACATCAATCAACGCTATTCCCCCCTTGCTCAAATTAGCCAACAACCCGCCGAATTCGAGTTTCCTCGGTCAAATTTACCCGCTCACTTTCACTTTACCGGCCCCTTTCACGATTCCTCCACCAGAAAAACGATTCCTTTTCCCTACGAAAAATTAACCGGACAACCCTTGATTTATGCTTCCCTCGGTACAATTCAAAATCGCCTACAATCGGCCTTTAATGCGATCGCCGAAGCCTGTGCCGATTTGCCGGTACAATTAGTTTTATCCTTGGGCAATGCCGACTCTAACATTCAAATAACAACCAAAAACGCCCTAGTTGTTCCCTATGCTCCCCAATTAGAGCTTTTAACCAGAGCCTCTCTTACTATCACCCACGCAGGCTTAAATACTACCCTAGAATCCCTAGCGCAAGCTGTACCGATGGTGGCCATTCCCATCGCTAACGACCAACCGGGGGTATCTGCTCGGATAAAATGGTCGGGTACAGGGGAAGTGATTCCGATTTCCCGTCTAGAAGTTCCCCGTTTACGAAAGGCGATTGAAAAGGTCTTATCCTTCCCCAGTTACCGAGAAAATGCCCTGAAAATGCAAAAAGCACTACAGAAGACAGGAGGAGTGAAAATGGCCGCCGATATCGTCGAAAAAGCCATTTCTACCGGCCAACCCGTCCTATCGGTATAATAACCAGGGTCTGCTAAAAAAGTTTTTCCTGCGGACAGGGTGTCGGGTGTCGGGTTTTAAAAACGTTATCGAAAACAATTGACAAAAATCGCCCTTTATAACCCGTCCATGGCCTAACACAAACCGAAGAACCATAAAGATTAGATTGAACATTTCTGGGATTTCTGTCTAACAGCAATGGTCAGCGGTGATGAATGAACTAGAACATCGCCGCTTCATCGTGTTAGCTGGCTTGTGCTTAGAGTGTAAGTTTGCGGAGAAATCATGCGTATAGTAACTGATTATTAATACTATCAACAGTCAACGTGTTGACTAAAACACCAACCCGTTGCACGACCTCGTAGGCAGTTTTCTGAGGGACAACAATAATTCCACAATGTTCTCTGCCTTCCTCTATGAATTGAAGATGTAATCGTTCAAAATCAACTCGGTTGTGGGTGACAAGACATCTACCTAAAGAAGCGGCAAATTCTAATTGTTCGCTGTCAGTTTTGCCCAAAGTTGACTGCTCAGGAACAGTGGTGACATCTAAACCACGAGAACGCAGAAGTGTTGCAACTAACGCCGACACATCTTCGTCCATGTAAAGCGAAGCAAATATGCTCATAGCTTACCCAAAGCTGCCTTTACAGAAGGATGCACCAACTCATCGGGGACTTGGTTACGTTCAATGTACTCGTTAATTTCTGCTTGATGATCCAAATAAAAACTCAAGGCATCGAACACTTGTGCTAAGGTCAAATGAGGTAAATGAGTTGGAATTTCCTCTGGCATCACACCTAATCGCCACAGACCTACGATTGCGCGAATAGATGTGCGAGTGCCTTCAATAATTGGCTCTCCACCTAAAATCTCATTGTTTCTGGTGACATAACGTGAAAGAGTGATAATCGTCATGGAATTAGGTCTCTTAGGGAAATCGCTAATTCTATTTTAGTCAGGGACAGACATGACTTGATCATGGCATCTAGTCGCTAGAGGCATCGTCGGCTAGATGTTTTTTCGGCAACTTAACCTAAGACTGGCTCTAATAGTTTGACTAGAGAAAAAAGAGGTGCGTTACATTTCATTAACGCACCCTACTGGACTGTTTCAGCTAATTTGGTGTATTAGAAAAATGCTATGAATTCTATAATCTAAGACTTTAAGCCGAAATCTATTGCCCTATTTTAGCTGAAACAATCCACTACCAGAGCGGCGTACTGCTACGCAGTGCCTTCGGCATCGCACTGACACAAACCGAAGAACCATAAAGATTAGATTGAACATTTCTGGGATTTCTCTCCAACGGCAAAGTTAGCCTGCTTTTGGGGCAGGGATTAGCGCAAAGGTGGTGTTATACTCAGACAAAGTGCAGAAAGTCAAAATCCGTAACTTTCTTGAATCCATGCTGACAACTACTCAATTTGCGCCCCTGCTAAAGCAATTGTCTTACTCCGATAAGCTCTTATTACTTAACTTTCTTGTAGCCGAGTTGCTCAAGGATTCTGGTATTGTACCGATGTCTATTGAAGATGATCTCCCTAGACAAGGTTTACATGACTCTTTTGAGGCTGCCGCCATTCTTGCTCAAGCATTAAAAGAGAAACAAGAATTGACTCATGGCTAATAAGGTAAGATTTGCTTTCACTGAGGTAGATTCTAGTCTTGGGGCATTAAGTGCGCTTCCTTATTTACCTATAATGTCGGCTTGAAGGAACCCTCGGTTTCACCTCGGAGATGAAAAGTTCCGCCAGCATAGAACAGCGAAGCACGACTAAGAATAACTCTAATCTATAGTTGCCAATTTAACTTTAGTATGCTAGAGTAGTTTGCGTGGTAGGTCGATAACGCAAAATGTTTGTTTTAGAGTACAAGCTTAGAGGAAAACCATCTCAATATCAAGCCATTGATGAGGCTATTCGGACAGTCCAGTTTGTTCGGAATAAATGTCTTAGATATTGGGCAGACAATAAAGGTGTAGGACAAAAAGATATTTATCGATACACAACTCAATTAAGAGATGAATATCCTTTTGTCAAAGACCTTAACTCTACAGCTTGTCAACAGGCTTGCGAACGGACTTGGACTGCTATTCTTAGGTTCTATAACAATTGCAAGAATCAAATCGCTGGTAAAAAAGGATATCCTAAATACTCTAAACGTACTCATTCTGTTGAGTTTAAAAAGTCAGGTTGGAAACTTAATCGAAATTCTAAGAGAATAACTTTCACTGATGGAAAAAACATTGGGGAGTTAAAACTAATTGGTAGTCGAGACTTGTTTTATTTTCAAGAATGGCAAATTCAACGGATAAGAATAGTTAAAAGGGCTGATGGATATTATTGCCAGTTAATGCTAAAACTCGATGCTAGAGATATAACCCCACAATTAGAATCGACGGGTCATTGCCTAGGATTAGATATGGGGTTAAAATATCTTTATGCTGACAGTAACGGGAATACAGTAGAGCCTCCTAAGTATTATCGAAAAGCCGAGAAACGTCTTCATAAACTGAATAGAAGAAAGTCGAAAAAGTTTAAGAGAGGACAAAAGCAGTCTAATAACTACAAAAAAGCTAGTCAAAAATACGCCAAGGGACATTTAAAAGTAAGTAGGCAACGAGAAGAGTTTGCTAAAAAATTGGCACTCCGTTTAATTCAGTCAAACGACTTGATAGCCTACGAGGATTTAA
>NZ_JASJFB010000015.1:0-9172 GCF_030065455.1 Microcystis sp. M53602_WE12
ACCCTTATAGAGAAAGGCATTTAGCGATTTTTGTCAATTGTTTTTTATCTAGAGCGAACTAATCAATTAAGTCTCTTGCCAGATAAGGATTTAGTCGATTTATGCCCCCCTATCGAACCATAACAAGTAACGAAGAGCCATCTTTGATAAGATTAACGTATAACCTTTAATTCTAGTTTGCTTGAGTTTGTCGTTCATGGCTTAGGGAAAATAACGGTACATTTCTTTACGGTGCAAAACTCGTACAAAGGCAATGATATTATCCTCAATATAAATACCTACGCGGTAATCTCCTATTCTTAGCCGATAGTAACTCGGTTTGCTTTCAATAGCTTTGATATTTCTTAATTCAGCTAGACTATTGGCTGCTTCTACCTCCGCAATGACAGATTCAATTCGTTGTCGTAGCTTACGATCGTTGATAGCGCCTAAATCTCGAAAAAAAAGGCGACGAAATTCAACTTGCATGATTTACTCTGCTAATAACGAAAAAATTTCTTCTCGACTGACATTTTCATCGTCAAGACCTTCCTCTATTGCCTTGGCTAGAGCAATATCCTCTATTACTTCATAAATTACATCTGTTAAAGTTTCCCGTTCTTGCAATAATAATTCATGCAAAATCTCTTTAACAATAGGCTTGAGTGCTTGAGCTTGATTTTCTAACATTTTTGTCTCCTAATCAATGTTTTGCTTAATTTTAATAGTCGCTTTTCCTGTAACCCTTACCCCTTTTGTGCCAATTTGTTCTGTTTTAGTCGTTGTTTTTCCTTTCACTATTTGATCAATTTCAGCATCTAGTTCTCCCGCTTCAAAGTCATCTAAACCAACTTGGCTGATTTCCCCTGCTTGAATTTCCTGTCCTAAAATTCGTAACTCCTCAGCAAAAAGAGGATCTTCAGCCAAAATTATATCCAACTTTTTGGTAATAGTTTCAATGTCCGTACTGTCTCCACTTTCCAATTTAGCCAATGCTTCATTGACCTTGACCGATTTTCCTTTCTCCACAATACAGGAATTTTCGCCACAGCCTCCGCCGTAAAGCGTTTGGCTAAATCTCCTGTACCTGATTTAATGAACTCTTGGATTGCCAGAGTTACCAGTACACTCGCGGTTAAAGGGTCAGTCATCTTTAACTCCTTCAGGGTTTGGGTTGAGAGATTCTCTGTTCAGCGTAAGCCTTACGCCTCTAACGGTTTAGGGGATTACTCTCATAATAAAGCAAAAATTACTTATTGGCTGACGTTTTCATCATTTATTTCGGGGTTGTCGGTTCTGACTGAAATGTAATAGAGGATATTTGGGCTACGCGGAAATAGCCTGGGGACGTGGGAGAGATTTGCCTTGTGCAGTGTAGTCTTCGATAAGGAGATATAGAACTTCAAGGGCATTTTGTAGGGCTGCATTGTAGGTTTCACCATGGGTATGAGTATAGGGTCCAAACTCAGGTAGATGGGCGATAAATTTTTGGTCTTCATCTGACCATTGAATGGTGATGCTGTAGTGATGGGTCATGGGGTGTTTTCCTCCTCTAGATTTTGTAGTTCTTGCAGGGCGTTTTGGACTAATTCTATTATGGCAGCCGATAGTAACTGGGATTATTGCTATACTGGTGGCTCTTGACAAAAAATCATGTTAATTATTTTTCTGATGAAGATTATTATTCACCTTTTCATGTACTATGAATAGATGGCAAGATTGTTGAAGGATCACGAGCGATGCAATTTCTAAGGCTCAGAGTTAAAACTGCTTGGAGAAGTAAAAAAATAAGGGGAATTATATCGCTCCTATTGCTTTTTATCTTGATGCCAATTTTTCTTTATGCTTGTTTTAGTGATCTTCCTAACCAATCATCGGAGCAACTGCAAGGAACCCTTTTGGTTTGGTATCCAGAAGAGGGCAATTTAACTGAAGTAGTAGGTCTCGGTTTGCAAGAGTTTGAAAAATTAAATTCGCAGGTGACAATTCTTGAACAAGCTATTCCTGTTGATGAGATACCCGAACGTTTTTTTAAACAATCTCAAAGCGGATTGGGTGCGAGTGTTATTCTAATTTTTTCGAGAAATATACCCAGATTAGTATCCCAAGGAGTACTGGAGGAAATTGACCAGAACAATCTAGATTTATCTATTTATTATCCCCCGACGCTGAAACAAGTTAGCTATCAAGGAAAAATCTACGGCATTCCCTTAGGTTCTCGTACCAATGTACTGTGTTATAATCAAAAAAAATTACAAGTTAGTCCCGATCCAGCGCTGAAGCAACCTCCCACCAGTTTAGGGGGATTAGTGGAACGTGCGCGCAAAGGCTATTCTGTGGGGATAGTTTCCTCTTTTGAAGATACTTTTTGGGGAATGGCAATTTTTGGCGGCTATTTGTGGGATGATCAGGGTCGGCTGCAACCTCGCTTAGATGGTTGGGCAAAATGGCTAGAATGGCTAAAATTTGCCTCGTCACAGCCTAATTTTATCCTCAATCGTCAACGGGAATTACTTCATGATGCCTTTGCTGGAGGTCGCTTAACCTATTATGTGTGTAATTCTATTGAAATTGCCGATTTAAAAAACAGCCTACAAGATGATCTCAGAGTCGCTTTACTTCCCCAAGAAACTCAGGGTAAAGCAGCACCAATTCTCTATACACGGGTGATGGTATTTAATCGCAATAATAGTGATAATGAAAATAGTTTGGGGTTAGCTTTAGGAAAATTTCTCTCTAATCCCGAACAACAATTACAAGCAATCATCCAAACAGAAAGTTTTATTCCCACTAATCGACGGGTGCAGATCGAAGGAAATTTACTACCGCTCGAATCGGTATTATTACAACAATCTCAAAATGCCGTGGCAGTACCTCTGGATGATTGGGAAAAGTTGAATAAAATTTTAGAAGAAGGAGAATTTTGGTATGAAAGAGCGATCGCTGGTGAAATATCTTCCTCAGCAGCAGCCCAAAAACTGACACTTTATATTCAATCAGGTCTCGATCAGGAAGTCAGGAAAATAAATTAATTATGAACAACAATATCCCCTCTCTTTCGGAAATAATTGCTAACCAATTATTATTTTTAGGACGCAGGAATGTTCAAAGTCAATTAGCGATCATTTTTCTGTCTTTAATTCTTGCTTGGTTATTATCAAAATGGTTATGGTCTTACTTAGAAAAAAGATTTACTCCCGTCACCAGTTTGATCCATAGTGATAAAAAATTAACCCTCCGTCAATATTTTGCTATCCTGATACATTTTCTTAATTTTCCAGTTATTAGTCTAATTTTACTTGACTTAAAGTATCTAATTTTTTTCAGTCAAAACTGGACAAGAGGAATGATTAATTTATCCATACAATTAATATTTTTTTATTTGATTTATCGTTGTTTATTAGCTGGATTATACGCTAGGTTTTCCGTCAATACAATTAAATATTATCATGGTCGGCTTTTAGCACCTTTATTGGTATTATTCCTCCTGAGAAATATTATTGGTGTTTACAATAATATTCAAGAAATTGCCCAAGTATCTCCCTTCAATTTATTCAATAGTCCGATCACATTGAGAAGCATATTTATTTTGATAATAGCTCCCTATTTTCTGGTAATTATTGTTGTTCTTATAGAGAGTATAATTCTGAGCATTACTAATTTAAATCAGCAAGCGAGTCGCGGTGAAATTGAAGCAACTTTACTGTTAGGACGTTATTTTTTCATTGTCTTAGGTTTTATTATCATCTTGGGTTATGTGGGAGTTAATGCAACGGCAATAGCGGCAATTACTGGCGGTTTATCGGTGGGTATTGGTTTCGGTATGCAGCAAGTGGTAAGTAATTTCATTAGCGGTATTTTACTATTATTTGAAAAAGTTCTCAAACCCGGTGATATCATTAATATTGAAGGACAGACTTCTCAGGTAAAAAAGCTAGGTATTCGAGCGACAACAGTGCAAATTCTTACAGACAATTCCGAAAAAATTATTCCCAATCAAAAGTTTTTTACTGAGGATGTCACCACCTACACGGGTAGTGATAACTTGATTTATTGTTCAGTTGTTATCGGAGTTGGTTATAATTCTAACGCCCAACAGGTGATGAATTTATTGCTAGACATTGCCGAGCAACATCCTCACATACTTAAAAACCCCGAACCAGTAGCCTTTTTTCTTAATTTTGATCATTCTAGTTTAAACTTTGAATTAAAGTTCTGGTTGGATGATGTCAACAGGAAAAAGCGAGTAATTAGTGATATTAATTGTGTTATTCTTGATAGGTTTACTCAACAGGGTATCGAGATTCCCTTCCCGCAGCAAGATATTCACATTCGCAATAATTAGCAATTTATCCCAGTCAAAAACCCTATCGGATTATTTTCATCTCAAAATATATCACTTTCACTTATTAAATGTATGTATTTATTGTTTTTTTATTAATGACTCATGTCTTGACATAAAAACAACTTTAATATAATATCTATTTTAGATGTTATACTCAGAAATACTCAATAATCTAGAATCAAAATCTCCCAGATTAATCTATCGAGGTTTTGCTCATGCTTTTTCGTCCTACTTTGCTTGGCACTTTATCGCTTGCCCTAGCCTTAAATTGGCCCCTTAGTACCTCAGAAACCTTCGTCTCAATACCTTTGAGCCGTGGTTAAGGAAATCAAGTAACCAAGACCGTTTTTCAACTGGCCGTATGCTACTTTTCCCTTTTAATTGTTGTCATTTACCCTAACTAAAAATCCCATGATTATCCCCCGTTTACAAAATCGTTTTCCCAGAAATAATCCCACCCGTCGGCTGCGAGCTTTTCTCCTAGGTCTTTTCGCCGCGGGTATGACCGCTTTACCCCTAAAAGCCGCCGAAGAAATTGAATTTGTCTATACTCCCCTCGTCTTTTCCGTATCGGTAGCATCCCTAGAAACCTTTGCTAAAGAAGGAAAGATTGATGCTAATTTAAAAAGATTTCTCGCCAGAGCAACTCCCGAAGCAAGAGAGCAGTTTCGTGAGGCTTTATTAACAAAAATTGACATCGATCCTGTTTTACTATCTCGTTTTTTTAATAGTGTGATGGGTGCTGATATGCTCTCTCGTTTGGGCAAAGGCATCACCATTGAAGGGGGAATTAATGGTAAATATGCCCTGCGGGGTGCGATTGTTAGTGCCGCTTTCGATCCGGGGGGATTAACCCTTTTAAATGTCCTGAAAAAATTCCCCAATAATATACAGTTACAGGGGGAAGAAATCCTCGGATTAGCTAAAACCATCGATTATGCGGTTTATGTGGCGGAAATATTTATCAAAGATATGCGCCTCTGGACAGCCGAGGAAGCCGCTGCCGTTAAACCAGCGATTAATTATGCCAGTTTACCCGATTTGCGTCAGCGCGGTAGCTTTCAGGTAAAAAAAGAAGTTTGGAACCTAACCGATAGCAGTCGCAATCGCAGTTTATATGTGAATGTTTATATCCCGCAAACTTTCCGAGAAGGCAAAACACCTGTAATTATTTTTTCCCACGGATTAGCCTCGCGACCAGAAGATTATGCCCAAGCAATTGAACATCTAGCTTCCTACGGATTTTTAGTAGCGGCACCGCAACACCCCAGCAGTGATACCCAATACCTACAAGGAATGTTAGGGGGGTATTATCGCAATATTTTTGATGGCAATGAGTTTATTAATCGACCCAAAGATATTAGCTTTGTCATCGATGAATTAGCCAGACGAAATGCTAGTCAATTTCAAGGTAAACTTAACCTAACTAATGTGGGAGTAGCGGGTCATTCCTTTGGGGGTTATACATCTCTAGCTGTTGCTGGCGCGCAAATTGATTTTGATAATCTTGCTAAAGATTGTAACCGTCCTTACTCTGGGATTAATATCGCTATTTTACTGGAATGTCGCGCCCTAGAATTGCCTAGACAGGTCTATAATTTTCGCGATGAACGAGTCACGGCCGTCTTTGCAGCTAATCCCGTTAACCGCAGTATTTTTGGGGAAAAAGGTTTAAGTAAAATCTCGATTCCTGTCCTCTTGGGTTCAGGAAGTTATGACCCAGCAGCTAATCCGATTTTTGAACAGGCCATTCCTTTTACTTGGTTAAAAACGCCGGATAAATATCTGGCCATGGTGGAGGGACAAGCTCATGTAAATTTTACAGAATTGGATGCAGGAATGCAAAAAACCCTGGAGTCTGTGGTCGATATCACTTTACCCGATCAAAATTTAATCGAGGATTATGCGGGGGCTTTATTGGTCTCTTTTTTTGAAGTTTATATTGCTGATAATGAAAAGTTTCGTCCTTTTCTTCGGTCTAGTTATGCAGAATATCTCAGTCAGGGACAAAAGTTTAAATTAGACTTTATTACTGCCGCTTCTGACCAGAAATTATCTCAATTAATTGAGAAATTGCGAGTACATCGGCAATAGTAAAACGTAGGGTACGTTAGACGGCAAAAATTCCTGTTTTGACTTGAAGGTAACAATCCGTCCTAACGCACCACCTATCATCAACTAAGTAAAACGTAGGGTGCGTTAGACGGCAAAAATTCCTGTTTTGACTTGAAGGTAACAATCCGTCCTAACGCACCACCTATCATCAACTAAGTAGCTGGTTACAATTAAAGATAAAATACAAAAAACCAGAAGCCTGTCCCACTATCTAACAGTTAATTGAGATTACTTACTTATTAAGTGTCAAGTTCGTTGTTTTCTTTTCACTGATGACTGATGACTGATGACTGATAACTGAAAAATCTCCCCACTGCCCATCTGCAAAAAAGATTCTTTGGAGTTGTATAATCTCTAAAGGATTAGCGTACTCAAGAAAAAAATTATTTCATGCTCAGGAAAATTAGACTATCATACTTTGGCTTAATTTTAGGCAGTATTTTAACGGTTATCGGGATCATCGGTTATGCCCAAGGTAACGCCACGGTAAATTTAGCGGGTTTTTTCTACGGATTACCGTTATTATTGGGAGGTTTAGCCCTAAAAGCTTCAGAAATCAAACCTATACCCTTCAGTCAACCCACTAGCCCCGAAATATTGCAATTGCGCCAACAACAGGCCACTGTCACCCAAACCAAACTTCGCAACGATGTCACCCGCTATCGCTACGGACAGGAAGTGCATCTGGATGAAGCCCTAGAAAAGCTGGGATTAAGCCCCACGGACGAGGAAAGACCGACTTTAGTGGCAATTCGTGAAACTGCTGTTGATTCCGCCTATTGTCTCACCCTAGAATTTGAATCGCCCCTTTTACCCCTAGAAAAGTGGCTGGCAAAACAGGAAAAAATCGAAAGATATTTTGGACCAGGAATTAAAGCCGAAATTAAGCAAGTTGACGAGGAAAAAATTGATTTAGCCCTAATTACTATCCCTAACGCCTAAATGCTCACGCCTATTCAGTATGGCTTCCTAGCAATCGCTGCCGTGGCTGCCGGCTTAATTAATGCTCTTGCCGGTGGCGGTAGTCTGATTACTTTTCCGACGCTGATGGCGGTGGGTATCCCACCAGTGATGGCAAATGTGACTAATACCGTCGCTTTATGCCCCGGTTATCTGGGGGCAACTCTCGCCCAAAAAAAAGACCTGCACGGGCAACAAAAACGGATTAGGTTATTACTACCATCGGCAGTTATTGGCGGCATTATCGGTGGTATTTTGCTGTTAAATAGTAGTGATAAAGTATTTGAGCGCCTGATTCCTTTTCTGATTCTTTTAGCGGCGGCTTTATTGGCTTTTCAAGATACTTTACGCTCTTGGTTGCAGCGGCGACAGGGGGACGAAAATGGTCATATACCAGAAATTTTGGCGGTTTTACCCATCGCTCTCGCTTCAATTTATGGTGGTTATTTTGGGGCGGGTTTAGGGGTGATTGAGTTGGCAATTTTGGGCTTATTTCTCAAGGATAATCTCACGAGATTAAATGCTTTAAAACAGTTGCTTTCTTTGGTGGTTAATGTAGCGGCATCTTGGTTTTTTCTCTTTTCTAATCAGGTAGATTGGTCGGCGGCGATAGTGGTAGCAATTGGCTCTTTAATTGGGGGTTTATTGGGGGGAAAACTAGCTAGAATTATCTCTCCTAGTTATCTGCGCTGGACTGTGGTAATTCTGAGTATTATTACCGCTACAGTTTATTTTCTTCGTTAACAAAATGCTTGTCAATAAGGTGTTTTATTGAGGGAGATTGATAGATTTTTTCCTAGTTCTCAAACCTGTTCTAATTGTCTCTATCATACCAAATCCGCAAGGTGGGCGTAAGTCTATCTTCAGGCATTCCCCCGTGAGTTCAGAAGCCCCGACAATCTCGCCCAGCCGGGAGTTCACCCTAAAAAGATTGTCCCACTTCTAAGACTTTCGTTTGTCCGTTGCGAGACAAAATAACCTGTTGACTACCAACTTCCACTAAAGTCCAACCGTTGATAAATTCCCCCGGAGAAATACGCGTCGTTATCCCCTTATTATCAAATAAAGCTGAAGATCGATCGCCTAAATCCATCACCCCCACCAGGGTATTTTTTACCTGATTATTAGTGGGAATAACCGCTGCTGTCGGCCGATGCACTTGGGGGGCAGCCGGTAATGGTGGCGCGGAAATGTCGGGATTTGCGGGTGTAACCGGGGCAATTTTGGCAGCCGTTTCAGGGGTTTGGGGATAAACGGGAACGTAAATTCTTTCTATGATCTGGGGAGTATTATTAACCGGTAAATTAGCGGGGGGTGGTGGTGGAACCGTGGCTACCGGAGAAGGGTTATTTTTAGGAGAAGGATCAGGATCGGGGGATGAAGTTGCACCTTGGCGATCGATAATAGTCAGAGATGATTGCAGATAGGCGATAAACTTTTGATCTTCCGGGGAAATCGTGCCATTTTGAGAGACAGGGGCATTTTTTTGACTGATTAGCCATGCCACCACCCAACCTAGATAGACGCAAGCAATGACAAAAATAACTTTATCTAGGGGCATTCTCGGATTTTCTTCATGGCCCGCTGCCATATTTTTTGCACTCCTCGATCGCTGCTGTCGTTTCGATTCTAACAGGATAAGTACCTAAGCAAAATTAATTACACATCTAAGCTCTCAGCCGTCAGCCTTTTGCTGATGTGAGTAAACAGTGAACTGAAAACTCAAATCCGATCCCTGATAGCTGTCTCGGAGTCTCGGAGTCTCGGAGTCTC
>NZ_JASJFB010000143.1:0-15416 GCF_030065455.1 Microcystis sp. M53602_WE12
AAATCCTTATCTGGCAAGAGATTTAATTGATTAGTTCGCTCTAGATCGCAAACAATTGACAAAAATCGCGGTAATGTCTGTCTCTATAAGGGTTTCATTCCTTATAACCCCCATCCATTGCATAACACAAACCGAAGAGCCCGATATTGCTGATTCCATCGTTTATATTGTCCTTGAGAGCTTCGCAGGGACTTAATTACAGCAACAGCTTCTTGTAACTCCCGATTATCTGGATAATTTCTGGCTAGTTTATAGAGAGAATCTACTCGATCGTCGATATCCATGTTTATCTACCTCTTTGCCTAGATAATCTTATGATACCCAAGCTTACCGATAAAATTAACCCGAAGAACCAGCCTTTTGGAAAATCATTAAATGTTGTTGGGGCAAAGTCTCGATGATTTCTTCTGGCAGTAAACCAACAGCGGCCATTTCTTTTTCTACCTGTCTGCGGGTCATTTTATGAAGGGCTTTGATGGGAATCAGGGGATTTTCACGACGGTATTCTACTAATACCACCCTACCATCGGGTTTTAAGGATTTGACCAGATTCTCCATCATCTCGCGGGGAGAGGAAAACTCGTGATAAGCATCGACCATTAAAGCTAAATCGAGCGCATTTATAGGCAATTTGGGATCGGTTTCTGTGGCGAGAATTGTGGTTATATTCTTCACTTGATTTTCCTCGGCTAAAAAATCAATTGCCCCTAACATTTCCGGTTGCACATCGACAGCGAAAACTTGTTCTACTAAATTCGCCATAGGAAAACTCAAATAACCTGTCCCCGCGCCGATATCTGCCACTAGGTCTGTGGGTTTTAAATGTAGTGCGGTGATCAGATCATCGGGTTTTTCCGTGAAACGGCGACTAGGACGTTCTAACCATAACATTTCTTGGTGTCCCATGACTTTAGCGATTTCCCGTCCTAGATAAAATTTACCGATACCATCGCGACTATGAAGCGATCGAATCTGATAATATTCCTCTTGCGCTAAAACTGAAGCATCGTAGGTAAAATTTAATAATCCGAAACCGCAAAAAACCACTATTAGAAACGAGACAATTAAGAAAAATTTTTGCTTAAACAGCATCGGGATTAAAAACGGTGGGCTAGAAAAAATAAATTCCCCGTCCGGGACAGGGAAAAAATCCGTCTTGATCAACAAAACAATTAATCCAAAAATCCCATTAAAGTTTCGGGATCATCGATTTCATTGGAAGCAACGGGACGATTACCCATGACTGTATAAGTTTCGCTAATGTGCAGATGACTGAGAGCGATCGGACGATTGCCAGAAATCGCTAGAGTGCTACTGACTTCCATACCACTAGAGCCGACAGGACGCAATCCACCGACGGAAGAATAGGTACTAACCACTTTCAGATGGCTAACTTCCACGGGACGGCCCCCTGGTAACATTTCATCTTCCGTGAAGTGAAGATGGCTAGTACCAACAGGACGATTTTCGGGTAAGCGATGTTCAGGTTGATAGAATTTTAAGGCTTTGGAAGCCGATTCAGCGTTGTTTTTCACCGAAAGGGCGACCACTTCTTTATCTTTGGCGGTTTTAGCCGTAGTAGCTTTACCGCGTGGGCTGCTGGTCTTTTCTTCTGTGGTTGCTGGGGTTTGAGTCCCGTTCGTTTCTAGATTTTCCACCGTCATAACCTGATACTCCTTTCCGTTAATAGCTTCGGGGAAACGATAAGATTTAAGTTTAGGGTATTCTCGAAGACTTTTAATCTTTTTTTAAAATCCTCTCTAATATTAAGATACATCTTTCTTTCCCAAAACCCTATAAGTGTTGGTAATTTGATTGATAATTTATTTTGCCTGTTCTCTACACCTAGCCGCTAATGACCGCTTTTCAACTACAAGCACCCTTTCAACCCACTGGGGATCAACCGGCAGCGATCAATAAATTGGTAGATTCCCTGCAAAACCAGCATCGTTTCCAAACCCTCCTAGGGGCAACCGGCACCGGCAAAACCTTCACCATTGCCGCTGTGATCGAGAAAATCGGCAGGCCTACCCTCGTCCTTGCCCATAATAAGACCCTGGCGGCCCAATTATGCAACGAATTGCGGCAATTTTTCCCCAATAACGCCGTGGAATACTTTATCAGCTATTACGACTACTATCAACCGGAGGCTTATATTCCCGTCAGCGATACCTATATCGAAAAGAGTTCTTCGATTAATGATGAGATCGATATGCTGCGCCATTCGGCCACGCGATCGCTGTTTGAACGCAGGGATGTGATCGTCGTCGCTTCCATTAGTTGTATTTATGGTTTAGGAATGCCTGCGGAATACCTAAAAGCGGCGATTTCCTTAACAGTTGGTCAAGAGTTCGACCAAAGGCAATTATTACGGGCCTTGGTGTCAGTGCAGTACAATCGCAATGATTTGGAGTTAACTCGCGGTCGTTTTCGTCTGAAGGGCGATATTTTGGAAATTGTTCCCGCTTACGAGGATCGGGTTATTAAAATTGATTTTTTTGGCGATGAGATTGAAAGTATTCGTTATCTCGATCCCCTGACGGGGGAAGTTTTGCAAAAATTAGAGCGAATTAGTATTTATCCGGCCCGTCACTTTGTTACCCCGGAGGAGCGTTTAGAGGTGGCTTGTCGGGATATTAAAACCGAGTTAGATAACCGTTTATTGGAGTTAGAAAAAGCGGGCAAATTACTGGAAGCGCAACGTTTAGACCAACGGACTCGTTATGATTTAGAAATGTTGCAGGAAGTGGGTTATTGTAATGGCGTAGAAAATTATTCGCGGCATTTAGCGGGTAGATTAGCGGGGGAACCGCCGGAATGTTTGGTGGATTATTTTCCCCAAGATTGGTTATTAGTTGTGGATGAATCTCATGTTAGTGTGCCGCAAATTCGCGGGATGTATAATGGCGATCAATCACGAAAAAAAGTTTTGATCGATCACGGGTTTCGTTTACCCAGTGCTGCGGATAATCGTCCTTTGAAGTCGGAAGAATTTTGGCAGAAAGTTAATCAATGTATTTTGGTTTCGGCCACTCCGGGAGATTGGGAATTAGAACAGTCAGAAAATCGCATTGTTGAACAAATTATCCGACCGACGGGAGTTTTAGACCCTGAGATTTTTGTGCGACCAACCGAGGGACAAGTAGATGATTTATTAGGGGAAATTAAGGAGCGAGTGCAGTTAAATGAACGGGTTTTGATTACCACTTTAACTAAACGCATGGCGGAAGATTTAACCGAATACTTGCAAGAAAGGGGAATTAAAGTTAGATATCTACATTCAGAAATTCAATCAATTCAACGGATTGAAATTATCCAAGACCTGCGAGAAGGGGTCTTTGACGTGCTGATCGGGGTGAATTTGCTTCGCGAGGGGTTAGACCTGCCGGAAGTGTCTTTAGTGGCGATTTTAGACGCAGATAAGGAAGGATTTTTAAGGGCTACCCGCTCTTTAATTCAAACTATCGGCCGGGCCGCTCGTCATATTCGCGGTCAGGCAATTCTTTACGGAGATAATCTCACCGATAGTATGATTAATGCGATCGAAGAAACCAAGAGACGACGCGCTATTCAACAGGAGTATAATCAGCAACATGGGATTATTCCGCAACCGATTGTTAAAAGGTCAAGTAATTCAATTTTGGCTTTTCTGGATATTTCCCGTCGCCTAAATTCCCAACAATTAGAGCAGGTTTGTGAGAATATAGAAGAGCTTTCTTTGGAACAAATTCCCGAGTTAATTCAACAACTAGAAGCGCAAATGAAAGAAGCGGCGAAAAACCTAGAATTCGAGTCAGCAGCTAAATATCGTGATCAGATTAAGCAATTACGAGATAAGTTATTAAATCATGTTAGATAAGCCTATGACTAGATTTATTCATGACCAGTTTGCCAAAGATTATCTCGAAGAATTATTATCTTCTCTGGGAGAGGTAAAATCGGCACGGGTTGTACGAGGAGAAGTACGAGAAATCGATGTCTGGTTTTCACCCCAGATTCTCGATAATAATCCTAGAGAACTGCTGGGATTACTGGGAAAAATGGCGATTAATCCCTGTTTATTTGAACCCTTTCGTAATCCTGTCACCGCTACAGAAATTAGAACTTGTCTGTTAAAACTATTGGAAGTGGAAGGGGAAATTAATCGTCAAGCAAATCGTCAGAAAACGAATCTTAACGATGGGGAAATCCCCCGTCTCTGGATTTTGACTCCCAGTGCTTCCTCGCAACTGTTAGGAGGATTCGGAGCTAAATTAGATGAGGAGAATTGGGGGGAAGGTATCTATTTTTTGGCTCCCTCTTTACGCACGGCAATCACCGTTATCCATCAATTACCCCCAACAGAAGCAACTCTCTGGTTAAGAATTTTAGGCCGGGGAAAAGTACAAGCAAGGGCGATCGATGAGTTAGAATCGTTACCAGAGGACCATCCTTTTCGGGTAAATGCTCTAGAATTATTATTAAACTTGAGAACTTCTTTAACTAACGATCAAGAGCTTGAACAGGAGGACAGAGAGTTAATTATGAGATTATCACCTTTATACACTTCCCGTCTTCAGGAAGAACTGGATGCTGGCCGTCAACAAGGTCTTCAACAGGGTCTTCAACAGGGTCTTCAACAGGGTCTTCAACAAGGTCTTCAACAGGGTCTTCAACAGGGTCTTCAGCAAGGAGAACGTCTGGTGGTAGAAAATTTATTGAAAGCTCGTTTTGGTAGTTTAGACCCAGATTTGTCCCTAATCATCGAGCGCATTTTATTATTACCAGTGGAGGAGTTTACACCTTTAATAATTAATTTATCTCGCACAGAATTAATTGCCCACTTTTCTAATTAAAAGCATAACTCAATCCTTTGATGATACTGGATTTTAAAATTGGCTGATTAACCAGAGCAGTCAATTTTCTGGGCAAATTCGGGGATATTGAGGATCGTTCTGGAACCAGCATCAGCTTTTTTTGCTAATTTGTGGCCAATTAGCGGCAATTTAGCTCTGATCACCTGAGAATAGCTTTTCTAAAGCTTCCTTCAAGGTTGGTTCCATGACAATTTTATTTTGATAAGCAACTGTTACTCTAGCGATTGTCGGGACACTATTTTGGTCTGCCACTAGATACAAAGGTTCTACATAAAGCAGCGATTGTTCAATGGGAATAATTAATAGATGTCCTTGCAAAACTTTAGAACCGTCCCGATTCCAAAGGGAAATCTGTTGAGAAATATCTGGATCTTGGTTAATTAAAGCCTCAATTTGATTCGGCCCGTACACTAACCTTTGTTTAGGAAATTGATAGAGTAATAACTTACCATACTCTCTATCATCTGAACGTGCTGCCAACCAAGCGATTAAATTTTGCCGACTAGAGGGAGTATAGGGATGGAGGAGAATAAATTCTTCTTTGTCGGAATCGGGCAGTTTCATGATTAAATAATAGGGTGATACAGCCTGGGGTTCCGTACCGTAAATTTCTAGGGGAATTTCCCATTGATCCTCCCGATTATAAAATACTTGCGGATCGGTCATGTGATAGGTTAATAATCTTTCCGCTTGGGTACTAAATAAATCTTCGGGATAACGGATATGACTGCGGATAGTTTTCGGCATTTCTGCTAAAGATTTAAAGAGATGAGGAAAGATTTTACTCCACGTCTGAATAATTGGATCATTTTCATCGGCAACATAGAAATTCACCGTTCCATGATAGGCATCCACTACCACTTTGACCGAATTGCGAATATAGTTAAATTTATCTTTCCCCGGGTCAGAATAGGGATAGCGATCGCTGATAGTATAAGCATCAATAATCCAATGTAATTTACTACTACTATCGCCCACATCTGCCGCTACTAAATAGGGGTTGCGATCATAATTTAAAAAAGGGGCGATAGTTTGCACACGATTTTGGATATCACGACGCATTAATAAGCGAGTTTCGGGAGTAAAATCTTGGCTAAATAACATTTGCCAATCCCGCAGATAAAGGGCAAATAGCCAACGTCTCCACCCCGTCCCCACTAGGATTCCTCCCTTACCATCGTAGGTATTATAGACATTTCCATCCCCACTAGGAAAATCCAATTCTTCTACGGTGGTGGGAGTCATCACATAATTATTAGTTAATTCCCCGTAGTAAATGCGGGGTTTACCAATGGGAATACTATAATCAATTAATTCGCTAGAGGTTTGTAGGGCCCCTTCGTCTTTATTTGTGCCGATATCTTTGACAAAATAGTAGGGTAAACCCCCGGCAGCCACTAAATTAACCGGGGAAAGAGTGAACCCATAACCGTGGGTATAAACGAGATGTTTATTCACCCAAGTGTTAGCAGAAGTGGGAACCGCACTATAATCTAATTCTCTAGCGGCAATAATTGTCTGTTGTTTTTCAGATATTTGACGTTCTTCGATTTTTTCAGGCAATCCTACTCGTACCCGATAGCGATCGATATCAGCATCGGGGAATTTATAATATAAGCGAATTTGCTGTAATTGTCGGTTAGTTTCTAGCAGTGGTTTGGTGTCCCAAAGACGAATATTATCGATAGTTAGATGGTTTCTCTCTAAAACTTCGGCATTTAATTCGGCCTGTGGATCGAAAACTTGGGCATCAATTCTATCTAAGGAAAAAGCCGCTCTTGTGGATTGAATACTTCTTTCGATATAGGGTCTTTCTCTCACTAATTCATTCGGTTGTACGACAGTTCTTTGCAATAGTCCACTGATAATTGTGCCACTTATCCAAACAATTAAATAGAGAAATACAGGAACTAAGTAGGGGAAAAATACCAACTTTTTCTTAGGATTTTTGTATAACTTGCGACGGTCTTTTTTACCAAATAATGCTTTTTCTCCTAACCATATAGAGGTTATTCCTGCAATAATTCCCAGAATAATTTCAATAAATTGACCAACATGAACATCGATATAACCCGCACCATAAACTACCCCTTCCGGAGAATAAAGTAGCAGGTAACGCTGAATAATATGGTGTAATACTAGCAGCCCCATTAACCCACTCCACAGGGCGTATAAATGACGCAGTTGCGGACGGGAAAACCCCATAAATTTTCCCAGAGAAAGACTATCACCCGAAAAAAGATAGGTTAAAATAACAGCAAAAAGAGTATATATTCCCACACCAGTGAGCCATAATTCTAGTAACTGCCACAGGGGTAATTGAAAGATGTAAAAACCTAAATCATTCCCGTATTGAGGATCGTTAATATTGAAAGGAACACCATAAAAATATTTTAAAAAATTCGCCCACTGCCCAGCAATAATAAAAGATAGCATGACAGTGAATACTATAGATATTATTCGCAAAAAATACTCGGTTTTAATTAATAATCCCAAGACTAAAAAAGCGATAATTAACCCTTGCCACAAATTACTGGAAATATCAGTTAATACTTGCCTAATCCAAACTATTTGCAGAGGAGAATTGAGGGAAGAACTGAGGTTAGGGAGATTAAAATCTGGTGTCCAGAGACTGAGGGCTAGTTTACTGTAATACAATAACATTGACCCGATCCAAGCTCCAATTCCCGTTGCGATAATCAAAAGGCCGAGTAAATTAATACTAGGAGATTGAGGACTAAGAGGATAACTATCTTCCCGGGGTTTTTGCCAACGAAAACGCTGGGCTAAACGTAAATTAGTAAAAATAAAGAGTAGAGAAAGAATCGCACTTCCCCAACCTAATCCTAGTTGCCAAGATAATTGTTTCAGGAAAGTGTTTAAATAACCCATCTCGGTAAACCAGAGGCTATTGGCTACCACTAATACCCCCAACTGCCCGATCACAAGGCAGCCGAGAAACAGTAAAATAGGTTTAGCGATCGAGCTTCGGTTATGTCTGATCAGCATGGATAAAGTGATAAAAGAGAGTCTTCTTTCATTCTAGCGATTTTAGTTTCTCCCTGCTGCTTTTTCTTAATTTAAAGATAAACTTAAGAAACTATAGCCGGGTTAGGGCAATAATTTAGCTTAAAGTCAGCAATTTTCCCTAATTTTAGCGAGGATTAGCAGACTGGAGTATTTCTCGAAAAATCCTGCGTCGATAGGAAGGAGATTCATTGCTCATATTCCATAAAGTTTCGTAGAAAAAGAAAGAAACGCCAAAATTTTGTTGTCTCGATTTTTCCACTTGTTGAGTAATATTAACCATCGGAATCGGACGACCTTTTAAACCAGATAAAATCCCAATAGCCACGGGGATAGATTCTCTAGCTTGCTGTAATTCTGGTTGCGATAATTCCCAGTCAAAGGCGTTCATATCAGTTCGATACACTTGTATTATTAACTCATCAATCAAGTTTTTTTGTTGCCATTTTTGCCAATCTAAAAGATAGGATTCTAGGGAGAAAGTGTAGGGATTAGGAGATAGGGAAATAATCGCTGTAGGTTGGCGCTTTTTAATCATCTGGGCTAAACTATTCATATAGTCAGTAATTTTATCGGCCCGCCATTGAATCCATGCTTTATCTTGGTAATCTTGCGGGGGTAATTGTCCCGAATGTTCCCTTTGATAGAGTTTAATCGTGGTTTCATCATAGCCAAAATCGGTGGGATAACCAAAATGATCATCAAACTGAATTCCTTCTATATCGTAGTTAGTAATAATCTCGCTGACTAAATCCGTAATAAAGTTTTGTACTTGCGGATGTAAGGGATTTAACCACACCCGTTGATGCACTTTTCCTTCCCACCAAATCACACTTTTATCCTGTCTTTGGGTTAACCAATCGGGATGTCGTTTGGCTAATTCTGAATCCGCAGGAGCCATAAAACCAAATTCAAACCAGGGAATAATTCTTAATTTTTTCCGATGACCTTGGCTAATTATTTCCTCTAAAAAGTCGCGATTTTTTAAAGATTCATGGGGATCGATCGCTCGTCCCGTAACTTTTTCTGCTACCTTAGAAGGATAGAGTGTATAACCCCAATTCCAGACCGTGGGATAAATAGTATTAAAGTTTAAATCAGCCAACCTATCAAGGGCATCTTTTAGGGTTTCCGGTTTAAATAATACCTCACTATCGATATTAGTTAACCAAACTCCACGAATTTCGGGTTTTTCTTGGGGTTGATTGGTCGATTGTGCCGGATAATTAAAGGTTATCGTCATGATACAAGCAAAGATAATTAAAAATATTACCCAGCTTATTTTTCCGTATCTTTGACTATAAATCACCAAACTATCGGCGAAATTATTAAAGGTTTTACTGATTCTATTCATAATGGGAAGTGGGGAAGTGGGGAAGTGGGGAGGTGGGGAGGTGGGGAGGTGGGGAGACCACTTCGTGCGCGTTGCGGGGGGAGGTGGGGAAATTGAACTACAACCCTAAAACCCCAAAACCCCAACCCCTAAAATCTATCTCCTGCCTGCTGCTGACTGCCTCCTGACTGATAAAATAACTAAATTATCTCTCTAAATTGCGAGGATCTAGGGCATCGCGTAAACCATCACCGAGTAAATTAAAAGCTAAAACGGTGAGAATAATTAACAAAGCAGCTGGCCAAATTAACCAGGGTTGTAGAACAATAATTGAGGCATTGGTAGCCAGAGAAAGCATATTTCCCCAACTAGGATCCGGTTGTTGAATTCCCAAACCAATTAAACTTAAAACCGATTCGGCCACAATAAACCCCGGCACGGCTAACGTAGCAGAAATAATGATATAACTGGCAGTTTGGGGCAGCACATGACGCAGAATAATATAAAGGGGTTTTGCTCCCATAGCTTTGGCGGCCTGAATAAATTCCTGTTCTTTCAGGGATAAAACTTGACCGCGAATTACTCGCGCTAATCCCGACCAACTGATAAAAGAAGTAATCAGGACGATTAATAAAAAGCGTTGGGTGCTGGTTAATCCTGCGGGTAAAACGGCCGCTAGGGCCACGAGTAAATATATGCCGGGGATAGTCATTAAAACTTCCACAAAACGCATTAAAATCGCATCTAACCAACCGCCAAAATAGCCAGAAACGCCACCGACAAATAAACCGATAGGGAAAGAAATTAAAATCCCGACCAAACCGATAAATAAACTAATTCTGCCCCCGAAAATCAAGCGACTAAAACTATCGCGTCCCGATTCGTCAGTTCCCAATATATTGATTCTACCATCGCCGATGACTCCGAACAGATGGAGATCAAAAGGGATACCGGGGAATAAAGTTACTTCCTGCCATTTTGGCGGCAAAGGTAGGCGAATTTGACCGAAATTATAGGTTTCACCCTTAACCAAGAGACGCAGCGGCAAGGGTTTGTTAAAATCTCTCATTAGCTTCCGCTCACCAGTTTCTATATTAATAGCACTTTGAGTGGTGGGATAGACGTGGGGGCCAATCCACTCACCCTTGTTACTTCCCGACTGCGAGCGCCAAAAGATTTGGGTGGGGGGTAGGAGAGACTGACCGGGTTGGGAGGAGTAGGGAGAGTAGGGAGCGACAAAATCCGCCGCCATTACGCTTAAATAGAAGATTAACAGTAAAACTGCTCCCCAACGGGCGAGAGGATTATCTTTGAGTTTGTGCCACCAGTCCATAGGCGATGAGGTCAATAGGAGAGTTAATCTTTATTTTGCTAGTCTGATTGCTACAATTTATCATACCAACAAAAAAGCTGTCTAATGTTTATTAATCCCCTTGTTTATGAGAAATCCTCTGTCTATCGTCAAGATTTTGAGACAGCGCAACCGTTTAAGCATTTGGTCATCGATAATTTTTTAGTTGGGGAGCAAGCGCAAATTTTGCTGGAAAATTTTCCCAGTTTTAAGCCGCAAAAAGCCATTAGTGAGTTAGGAAAAGTTGGCGGGAAGGCGGTTAATGAGGATTTAATCGGTTTAGGGGGTGTTTATCAACAGTTTGCCCGCCACGTTCAAGCTCAAGAGTTTTTAGAGTTAATTTCCGAATTAACCGGTGTTGATAATTTAATTCCAGACCCTAGTTTTTATGGGGGTGGAACCCACGAAAATTTACAGGGTCAAGAATTAGACCCTCACATTGATTTTAACCTCGATGAGCGTCATTGGTATCATCGCCGCTTGAATTTATTAATCTATTTAAATCCCCAATGGCAAGCAGATTGGGGAGGTAATCTAGAGTTACATTCCAATCCACGTCAACCGGAAGAAAATAAGATTAAATCTTTTGTACCTATCTTTAATCGTTGTCTTATTTTTGAAACCAATGAATATTCATGGCATGGATTTTCTCAGATTAATTTACCAGAAAATAAACGGCATTTATCGCGTAAATCTCTGTCTATCTATCTCTATACCAAAGAACGTCCAGACCAGGAATTATCACCATCTCATACAACTTTTTACATCCCGCGCCCGCTGCCAGAAAATATTCAACCCCATCAAGTTTTAAGCTCGGAAGATTACCAACAAATTAAAATTTTACTGAAAAGACGGGATGATTTAATTCGTTTTTATCAAGATAGAGAACTGAAAGAATCTCAGGATTTAGTTAGTTTAAAATCCCATATTAAGCGCTATCTATCCCTCCAATATCCTCGCCTATGGAAAATTATTAAAAGTTTACTCCGTTGGCGAAAGTGACCTGAGAAAAAATCCCTACTTTCCCATCAGAGAGAGTAGGGAATAATCAAAAAAACTAACTGGGAACTTAGCCTAATAACTGGGTAGCACGCGCAGTTAAAGCATTGGCAGTCAAACCATTATAGGCCATAATTTCCCCGGCACTGGCGGTGGTTTCTCCCCGTTTCCAAGCGAAGACATCCCGACGCGCATTACTGCGTAACATAATTGGTTCTAACATGGCGCTTGTACCACCGGTTACTCCGATTAAAGCATCACCGGCAAAGAGACTGTCAAAACCAGCATCATCGAGGAAATTATTATCAGCTGCCGAGCTAGTTTCACTCATCACATCGCTAGGACGGTAGAGACGACGGGGATTAATTACCGAGACGATTTTTACACCGATTCCCGCTGCTTCTAACTGTTGTGCAGACTCAAAGACGGGTAATAAAGTCATATCACCAATGACGGCAAAAACAACTTTTTTACTGCCTTCCGATTCGTGGAGAATTACGCCGCCTTTTTCTAAAGCTTGACGGGTTTGCTCAAAAGTGGTTCGCACCGGTAAAGGCGATTTACTAGCGGTGATTGTAATGCCTTTATTGCTAGTTCCTAACGCCCATTCATAACAGACTTGAATACTGTTAGCATCGCAGGGAAAGAGAGGAAAAATATTGCCATTTCGCATCATAGCGGCGAAATAATTTTCAATCTCTGGGCGTTGGTGTGTCCAACCATTACGCCCTTGCTCTAAGGCTCCGGCGGTGAATAAAGTAATAGTAGAAGGGGTGGGACGACGTAACTCGGCCATCGCTTGGGTTACAGTCTGCCAAATCGGTAAACCATTGATAGCAAAAGACTCGTAGGAACACCATAAAGTCCGCGCTCCCAAGAGAGATAAACCGACGGCTAATCCAGCACAGGCATCCTCGCTTAAAGGCTCATAAACTTGACCGTTAGGTGCTTGGAAATAGGTATCATCGCTGGTGGGGTGAATAATCTTTAAACCGACGTTAATATTATTAATTCCCGAAGCGGCATTACCATCAGCATTAGTGACGACAAAATTGGGGTCAGCTTTACCCACAGCTACCACTAATTCCCCCATGGCAGTGGTGGCCACTTTTTTATCACCACCCACAGTATATTCGGTCATGGGTAAGGTTCCTAAATCCGGCAGCGGGAAGACTTTTTCCGTTACCACTATTTCTGCTGCCGAACCCCCTCCAGAGCGCTCGAAATTAGTACGAACAATTGCCCAAGCTTCAGGGGGTAAAGCGCGTTCTTGTAAGGCAGTAACGATATAATCTTTTTCTAAAGAATCGCCTGGATAAAGATTATGGGAAGCCGCTCCCCGTTTGTGAACTCCCGCCCCTTTAAGTTGTTTAATAATGATCACCGTTAGTTGGCCTCCTAAAGCTAATTGGGCGGCTTTATCCGTGGCCATTAACACCACTTTCATGAACTCCAGACGCTGGTTAAAAGAGAATTTGGTGCTATCTACATATTCCCCATTTTGATTAGCATCATCGAAGTCTTTGGCATTAATGAGAATCACTTCCTCGAAACCATTACCGCGCCAATAGGCTTCCATTTCGGCGTTAGTTTTCAGGGACACCATGCTATGGTGTTCTTGGGAATAGCCATTCCAAACTAAAATCGGCAGAAAATTGGTAATTTCTGGATAAGCAGTGTGAAAATGACCGAAACTACTCATAATATACGGTTCTCCTAAACCACCATCCCCGATAGTCACAGGGAAAAGGGTATTAGGGTGTAATTTGGCCGCCGCCATGGCGAAATGTTGGCCTTGGCCCAAAGGACCAGCCGGCCCGAGCAGTCCGGGGATTTGTCCGGAAAGATGCCCTAAAAGTCCGTGTTTTTCCCGAAAACGTTCTCCCAATTCCCTGACGTTGCTGATGCCCATGGCTTCGAGAGAGCGATCGAGAAAGACGTTACTATAAAAACCGGGGGCATGATGGCCCACTTCGGTGAAAATATTTTTTTGGCCTAACATCATCAAAGAGGCAATTACGTCGGCAGCGCTGGCAAAACCGCCGGGGTGTCCCGATTCTTTGGTAGCGGTGATTTGTAGGGTGAGGTAACGCAAAGCATCGGCGGCTAGGAGGGTTTGATAGATAGCATTCGGGTCATTAGCGGCAATAATAGCGGTTTTTCCCTCAGCGATAGCGGCTTTTCCTGCATATTTATCAAATTCGGGTAAGGAACCCCCAAAATATTTTATTCCTTGACAAAAATCGGGAATTGTGCTAGTAGCTGTCATAAAATTAATATACCCCTTTACATACAGGCAATCGTTAAAACTATCTTACAGTTAGCGGTAACTCTCGTTAGATGCGATATTACACGGGGTTTCCATAGGCGATCGACTATTTGTGCTACACTGATCGCCAATGTTAACGATAAAATTAATCCTATTGATCATGTTAAATAGCAACCAATTACAGGATTTAATCAGTAAATCCCTACGTTATCTATTAATTATCGGCACTATTGCCCCCCTAACTTCCTTAGAGGCTCGCCCAGTCCAAGCCACTCCTCCGAGTAGTCCTACACCCGCTAAAGAGGCGATTGCTCCTATCCCCGCAGAAAGCAAAGAGTACACCCTAGGAGAAGGAGATAAAGTCCGCGTCACCGTCTACCAAGTCGCGGATTTAAGCGGCGATTTCCTTGTTTTAGCCGATGGAACCCTGACTTTACCTCTGATTGGTAGCGTCAAAGTGGAGGGAATGACCGTCACCGAAGCCGGCCAAACCTTGGCCAAGCGTTACACCACCTATCTCAAACGTCCCGTGGTTACTGTTAGCATTCTCACTCCCCGGCCTCTGCAAATCGCCATCGCGGGGGAAGTCAATCGTCCGGGTACTTATACAATTAACCCCGAACAAAGCCAAAAAACGCCCCTATTGACCGAAATAATCCGGCAAGCGGGGGGAGTGACTACGGTGGCCGATATTGGTCAAGTTCAAATCCGACGCAACCTCAAGGGACAAGAACAGCTAATTCAAGCCAATCTCTGGCAATTAATCCAAAAAGGCGATAAAACCCAAGATGTTAGCCTTAGAGATGGTGATAGCATCGTTATTCCCACTAAAACGACCCTTAGCGTCGGGGAAGTCAATCAATTAGCTGATGCCAATTTTGGACTAGATAGCGATCGAGAAATTAATGTTACTGTGGTGGGAGAAGTTTATCGTCCGGGGTCCCATCGTATTGTCCCCAATCAAGTTAACACCGTCACCACAGAGAATAATCGGGGAATTCGACGACAACCGGCCCGACTAACCCAAGCTATCCAAGAAGCGGGAGGTATCAAACCCCTCGCTGATATCCGACAGGTGCAAGTGCTGCGTTATACCCGTGACGGTTCCCAGCAGAAAATCCCCGTAGATCTCTGGAGTTTGCTCGATAAAGGCGATATGACCGCTGATATCATCCTCCAAGAAGGGGATACGGTGATTATCCCCACCGCTACTGAAATCTCGGCCAAGGAATCGGAAACCCTAGCATCGGCCAGTTTTGCCCCCAAAACCATTAACGTGAAAGTGGTCGGGGAGGTGAAAAAACCGGGGACAATTGAAGTTCCTCCCAATACCCCTCTCAATCAGGCAATTTTAACCGCAGGAGACTTTGATAAGCGTCGCGCCAATCAGTCCACAGTGGAATTAATTCGTCTCAATCCTAACGGGACTGTCACCAAAAACTCAATTAACATCGATTTTTCCCAGGGTATCAACGAGAAAACTAACCCGATTCTCCGCAATAATGATGTGGTTGTGGTTCATCGTAGCGGTCTGGCCTCTGCCACCGACACCCTCGGCACGGTTTTAAGTCCCTTTACCGG
>NZ_JASJFB010000573.1:0-1519 GCF_030065455.1 Microcystis sp. M53602_WE12
AAATAAAGTTTTTACTGGGGATGCTTTACACTGTCAGAAAAAAACAATCAGCTTAATAGCCAAGAGTAAAAATGATTATGTTATCACCGTTAAAGGAAATCAGAAAAATCTTGATCAGCGAATACAAGACCTGAGTAATTCCTCAAAGGCAGAAAGTTGCTTTCTCGAACAAGATAATAGTCATGGACGAAAAATATCAAGAAAAATAGAAGTTTTTAAAGTGAGGAAAAATGAAAGACAAGGGTTTGAAAATCTGCGAAGAGTTATTAAAGTAGAAAGAAGGGGTAGTCGCGGAGATAAAACCTATGAAGAAACAGCTTACTATATCAGTAGCCTAACTGAATCCGCTCAAGTATTTGCTAAAATTATTCGAGGACACTGGAAAATAGAAAATCAGTTACATTGGGTAAAAGACAGGGTAAGCGCATCTTAACAATCCTTGACAAAATGAACTTTATATGAGTTGCTTACCCAGAAAGCGATTCAGGCATATTTGAGGAGAATTGGCCATCTCAATTGTTAAGCAAAAATCGACCAAATGTGAAGATTTCGTAACTATTCTGATTGACTGGTATCACCTGAAATGCCCACACAGCAAGCGGATCACAAAATTGGCCAATTGTCAATAGCTTTTGAGATGCTCTCACCCTGGTTTCTTTAGCCTCTCAATCGCTGCCAAATTCAACTCTAATTCGGCTTGAACTTGATAGCTTTGAGAGGGTAAATCGTCTTTTGATTTGAGTTTTGACTGCTGAGACTCAGGCGGAATGAGATTGACTTTAATCTCCGTTAACTGATGATATTTTAAGGAGTCAGATAATCCTTTGGCTATCGCCAACGCCACCGCTCTATTCTCAAATTCTCTTCGGGATAGTTGCCGGATTTTTTCTTATGCCCAATTCTTTTCCTGCTCGATTTTTTTCTCTAATTTTTTCAAGTCTGATTCTTGTCTAGCTTGACTTTCAACTAGCAACCATCTTTGTTCTATACCCCCATAGTTAGAGCTTGTTTCCCGCCAGGAATAACCAGGTATTTCTGAATCGGTTAACTCTTTTTCTGAGATGCTATCGACTAACTCTTGAGCCTCTTTAATGCTTAATGGTACTCGAGACAACCAACGCATTTCTTTCATTAGTTTTAAATTCTCTTTGCTATAGAGGGCGCTATCGCCGACTATTAAACTGTCAAAGTCAACTTGTTTTTGAAATTCTCGGGCGATTTGACCAAAAACCGCTTTGTCCGCTTCATTTCCGTCCCCTACTTTCAGGAATAAAGGTACATCTCCATCCCCACTTACGATTAAGTCAATCATAAATTGTTTTAAGTCAGGTCTTCGGTCGCGGGAGTATCCGTAGGTAATTTTTATTGGCTGTTGTCTGGTTTCAATTTCTTCTCCCACTGCTCCTGATTTCAGGATTTCTACTGTTGGGTATTCCTTTTTATATTCTCCTTCTACTGATAGAGAAGTCGAATCTAAATGGGAGTTCTCGGTTGCTACACCAAATTTTTTCACGGCCGC
>NZ_JASJFB010000073.1:0-21579 GCF_030065455.1 Microcystis sp. M53602_WE12
AAATCCTTATCTGGCAAGAGACTTAATTGATTAGTTCGCTCTAGATAAAAAACAATTGACAAAAATCGCTAAATGCCTTTCTCTATAAGGGTTCCATCCCTTATAACCCCCGTCCATTGCATAACACAAACCGAAGAGCCAGTTTATGAATCGGTGATCAATAATTGTCATGGCTAAGTTAATGGATTGTCATTAACTAAATCATCAAAATCTTCAGCAAGATTTTGGGCTGACTCGCCTAGTTTAGGACTGAGCTTATCAGCAACAATCTTCAGGCTTTCTTCGTAGTTACTGGGTAACTCAAATTTAACTTCAAGATCGATTGGGTTATCATCTTCTTGTTTCCCTAAAGCTCTCTGTAAAGCTCGATTAATTAGGCTGTTCATGACATTAAATACTCCTGATACTGAGTGGTTATTGTTTGAATTATTCCATCGAACATTCCTAAATGGTATGCACGACGGAGCCATCGTTTGCACCAGATTTTCCCAACGACCTTCCATGTCTTTTTGAACTTGTAATTCTTGGCAAACTAAGTCTCTGATTGTTTTGTCATTTTCAGGAAGTGCTAGTAGTACCCCCGTGTCAGCGGGTTCAGGGTTTCCAGAAGAAACATAAAGATCCTTGCGAATCTGCAAACAACTTTGATAAATGAGATGATTGAGGTACTGTTGGGAATTACCCTGTTCGCCAGGTAATAAAACTTCGGAACCTGTAGTATCATTTTCTAGGAGACAGCGACCTCGCTCAGGGTTTGCTTCCCCTTTAGGCTGATTAGGAAATAGGAAAACATCCACGATGTAGCTATAGGCAACTGCCCGTTTTTCTGGCGATTTCTTCAGAGGATCGTTAGTATCTTGCGTCCCCACAGCATAGAGGTCGATCGCGCGATCGAGATCGTAAAGAATTTTATCGAGAACAATTTGGCAGAGAACTGTTTTAGAAGTACAGCCACATTGCAAATAGCAGTCCAGTTTATCCGCAAGCTGATTGCGCTCAATGATCAGCCGTAGCAGCCTTTCTTCAGCTTCATCAAAGGCGGACATCCCATACAGGCCATAGAACAAAATCGGCGGTCGGGCAATCCGCAGCAACCGGAATCCACCGGATGGCTCGAAACCATCCACAAAAAGCTGCAAAGCTTCCAGAAAAGCAGTCAGAGGTGGAGCAGCAGGATAGATCAAGTTCTTACCAACGATGACTAGGCGCCGCAGGCGTTCGACATCCAACTGTGCTGTTGCCCCTAATTGGCGCAAACCCGCGACACTACCCTGACCAGACCTTTGAATGAGCGCATCCATGACGCGACTTAACTCGCCTTCAACCAGGAGAGCGCGAAGATCGCCTTGTCCCTGTTCTTCCAACCGTTGGAAAAGCTGGCGGTAGGCATCGATCCCTCTGGGCCATTCGTTGGGAGCATAAGCCTCTTGAGTTGCCCCGACTAAATTCCGCAGGGCATAGATAACAGCATCCCGGCGCACTTGTAACTCGCTATAGGGAGCCTGTAAGAGATAACGACCGCCGAAGCCGACATTAGAGAGTGCTTCACCCATCATCACAAATAAGACGGAAGCCACTTCATCCAAACTCTGAGCGAACTTGCGATAGATGAGGCTCATGGTAGGAGTCAGCGCCCCAACCAGCCGCGCCAGGCGAGCATAATCCCCCAAGGTGCGACGGATGCCGAAGGTTTTATCCCGCTGTCTGGGATCGAGGGCAAAACGAGCCGAATTCACCCCTTCCTGAATGGCAGAACGAACTGCCATCGCCCAGCCTTCCAATTCTGGGGTCACGTCCTTGAGGATGGAGTTGGTGGTCAGTTCCTGCAAATCCCGCTCCACATCATTGATCGCTTGCTGCATTTCTGCATCGGAGGATGTGGGGGCTTGCTGCAGGGGCATCGGTGTACCAGAAGCCAAAAGAAAGGGAACTCCCTCCGCCTCCTTGTTGATGGCTACTGCTCTAGGATTGTTTTTATAGCGGTTTAGTAATGCCTCTGCTATCTGTTTGGCATCATTGGGATCGCTGACTTTTAATTCTCGCCGCAGAAGATTATCCAACGCCATACGAGAACTACTGTTCGGCATCAGGCCATTATTTTTGGCCATGGCACTACTGTAATTAAACGGATTGCCAGATGAAGTGTTCATAATTTATCAGGGCAAGGAAAAAAGGTGTTGGGGTTGTTTCAGTGATCAGTTATCCCCTATATTCCTAAGTTTTCAGAGCAAAGCGGCTTGTATTTCTTTAAAACTGGGTGAAGATGGGGGAATAGGGGAGGTAAGATGATTAATAACCCGATTGGATAACTGACGGGCGGGAATTTGACCAGTAGCGAGGGCATAACTAGCGGCGCTGACCAGAAATCGCGGCGGTAAATCGGGGGGAACCTCTCCGTGGACTAATTGTCTAGCACCGGCTTGAATCGCTTTTTCATCATCTTCAGAAAAAGGAATAATATCGGCCAGGGCCTGTTGGGCGAGATTGCGACGGGTTTGATAGGCAATTTCATCCACCAGATGGGGAATCAATAATTCCGAGGTGGTTAACAGACGTGCCGGCAGACGGTGAAAACGATTAGGGTTATAGAGTTGCTGCCAAACCGAGCGTAGGCGATCGCCTTCTTGACCAAATCCCATCCGTCGCAACATTTCCGCTAAGATCAAAATTCTCAGATATGCCGTCGGGTGCGCTCCTCCAGGACGATAGGTAAGGGTACGGGGAGCGGGATGAGCCAGAAAAAGTGCCATTCCCCAGGCTGCGGCTGGACCGGCTAATAAAATCGCCGCTAAATCGGCAAAAACTTCCTTATGCCAGCGTCCGTAGATGCGAGTAATACTGGGGTCGCCACTGGTGCCGAGAATGCGACGGATCACCGCTTGACGATTTTCCTGCCAGATCCCCAGATCCGCTTGCAGATTGTGGGCTACTTCGTGGATAAAGACCGGTTGCCAAGGATTATCTCGATCCCAAGGGATGCGGATAATCGGGAAGGGATTAGGTTCTCCCAAAAGACGAGTCAGCAAAACGCCACGACGCATGGTAGCAGGCGAGAAACCGTGTTCCATATAACACAAGGGTTTGAGCATCGGTGCGCGAAATAACCCCGGAGAGGACTCGCGAACGGCCCGATAACAATCGATCGCGATCAGATCATGGGCGGCGAGAGCGGCGGCAAAAGAGGAACCCCTTTGACTAAAAATTTCAAAAAATAGCCCAAAACTACGGCGAGCGCGGTCAATTTCCCGTTCTACCAGTGCTATATCGATTAAAACTCGCTCTATCGGTGACTCGTTCCACGTCCCTTGTAGATGCTGAAGACGACGCTGAATTTGGCGATCAATCTTAGCCAGACGTTGATTAGCTGCCCGAAAATGGTCAGGAGAGGGAGCGTAGGGTAAATCTTGGGGGCGAATCCCCACGGAAGCATAATTTACCCTGACTAGACGACGCGCTCGCGCCGTTAGATCTAAAATTTTATTGTGTAGAAAAGCTCTCGTTCCCATACTGCCCCCATTGCGGTTGGTTGCCTAACTGCCTTGAATCCGAATCGTTACCGGTCCGCGCAGACGATAGCTATGGCTGCGGCCGCAGGTGGGGCAAGGTCGTCCCCCGGACATTGATCGCCGGCCGGGACGGGATCTGGTAGTGAGCGGACGGGCTAAACGGCGCACGGTGCGAGGACTTTGCGCGACTCGGGCGGCGGCACGACGCACGGCAGGAGCCACAGATCGGGCGGGTAAACCTCTTTGGGCAACGGTACGACTAACCCCCCGGACAATGCGAGGCACGGCTCTAGCGGCGGCCGGCCCTTGACGACGGGCGAGGGTGCGTGTAGCTTGGCTGACACTACTGACCAATTGCCGGCGAGTTTGCCGCGGTAGTCGCGAGATATTGGGCATAGCGGTCCGCAGGGCAACGGCGGAAACAAAGGGAGCGGCCGCATCGATCGCATCTTCCGTCTCGGCCAGGTCAAATAAGTCCTCCAAAGCCTCAAACTCATCGGCCTCATCAGCCAAAAGTCTTCCGGCCACGTTGGCAATACGTCCGATTAATTGCGCTTGCGGTAGGGGAATCATACTGGCGATCGGTCCGACCACGCGGGCTACGGAACCAATTCCCCGGCCCACTCTTCCAGCAACTTGTCCGACTCTGCGTCCCACATTGCGAGCGATGCGTCCCAAGCGTCGGAAAAACTCGTCCGTGTCCTCCTCGGCCAGGGCATCGGCCAGGGCATCCTCCAGGGCATCGAAACCAGAATCGTAGCCCTGTTCTCCCCAGTCTTCCATCTCGTCAAATCCCTGACCACTACCGAGCATCGATCCGATGCCGCGAATTAAACCACCGATAAAGGCATCATCATCGGCTTCGGCCAGATCGTATTCCCCGAATTCATCCCCGGCATCGTAACTATCGTAATAGTCGCCCCTTTGGGCGGGGCCTTCCACTTGATCGTAAAACAAGTCATCCATGACATCGGTTTCAAAGGCTTGATACATGATTTTTCTCTCCTAATTACAAGGGCAGAAATAGCTATAGGCGCGTGATCATAATTTCCACCGGTCCTTGTAGTCTTAGGCGCTGGGGCAGACCACCGCGACTGGGGCCGGGGCGAACAGAAGTTCTTCTCATCCCCGGGGCGGGACGGGATAACTGCCGTACTAAACGGGGTTGCGCCGCCACTCTCGCCCCGGTTTGTCGGATAGCTTGCGGTAAGCGACTGGGGGATAAACGACGACGAGCGGCGGTTTGTCCGACACTCTGAGCTATCCTCGGCAAAGCTCGCAGGGCAGCCGATCCCTGACGGCGGACTAGATTTCGAGCCACTTGGGTGGTACTGTGAACGATCTGACGACGGAGAGGACTACTGAGGGCGGCACGGCGCAGCACCGGTCTAACCATAGTGCGGGCCGCCATACCAGCTAGTACGGGTAAAGCCTCATCTAGCTCCTCATCGGCAAATAAATCGGCTAAGTCTTCTAGGGCATCCAATTCATCAAAGCCCTGGGCGGCATACTGTTGCAGCAGCGGCGCTACTTGCCCCAAAATGCTGGCCAAGGGATTGGCAGCGCGTCCGGCACGTCCCGCCACTCGCTGCACTTGGCCTGCCACTCGCTGCACCTGTCCAGCTACTCGTCCGGCAGTTTGGACCGCCCGTCCCACCCCCCGGGCTACCCGGCTGGCAGTGGTGGCTCCCCGACGGGCTGCCCCCGCCACCCGGCTAATTCCTCCTAATAATTGTCGGAAAAATTCATCGCTGTCTTCCGCGTCTAGGGCATCGGCAACGGCTTCTTCTAGGGCATCCCAATCATTGACTCCGCTATCGATGAGGTAATCATCGCCGAAATCTTCCCCTAATTCCGCCTCGTATTCGTCTTCTCCCAGAAAGCCCTCTCCTCCCAGATCTTCCCATCCTAATTGGTCTTCGCCAAAACTGTCTTCGGCTTCAAATCCTTCAAAACCTTCGCTTTCCATACCTTCCCAAGCATCGAAGGCTCCCTCATCGGCAAAGGAGGAATTAGCGGCTAAGTCCTCCATAACATCACTTTCAAAAGGCTGATCCATATAAGTACCTTCCTGAGCGCAAGTAGTCGCTAAAATGTCGATAAAATTAAGAACAATTTCGACAGGATTAGGTCTGACCTAACCTTGTCTGTCTTCTCGTATTCCACATCGAGAGCTAGAGCGAGATCTTGCTAAGGAGTATTTTGCTATCTAGCTCTCTATTACTGTTTAGGATAGATTGTTCCTCTCCCTCTTACCAGTCACACGATCTAGGTCACTTATTTGGTGTAACTCATTTAAGGGACGTTGTACCAATTTCAATAGTCGTGACTGACATCTGCAAGCCCAATTCTTCTCTCAGAGCGTAATTGCGCCTTAGAATAGACCTCTTGCAAAAATCAAAAATTGTTGTGAGGGTTAGGAGTCAGTAGCCGGTCGTCAGTAGTCAGGAGAATTAAGAATGAATAATAATCAATTAAATGCTCTATTTAGTGATTTGATGCAATTTTATGCCTATTTTTCTCATTTTTGAACCATCAAAAATTAATTATGCAAGAGGTTTAATGACCAACTAAGTCTGTCATTACTTTTGCAAAATGATATTAGACTTCCTCTAAAAAATTTTAAAACCTCTGGTTGAGTCAGCATTGTCCGAGTCAGCCGTCAAAAGGAAAAAATACAGATCAAAGAGTTTTTGAACTGACAGAAACCTTATTTATCGGACAAAATGCCTGAATTTACTAAACCGAGAAGTCTCCTCTCTCCTGAATCGGTAAGAAGTCTTTGTTTTGGGTCGTCGGTCGTCAACACCAAATCAGGTTACACTTCATCGACCCGAAGGTTAATGCGGATGGAGGGACTCGAACCCACACATCAAAAAGATACTAGAACCTAAATCTAGCGCGTCTACCAATTCCGCCACATCCGCAAATATGTCAGCATACCTCATCATAGCATAAGATACTATAGGAAAGATAAAATTTTTTATTCTTAATAATTTTATGCTCTTAGGTTTTGTCTTTCAGTCCCCCGGCCCGATCCTCTGGGAGATCGGACCGATTTCGGTGCGCTGGTATGGATTTCTGATTGCTATGGCGGTATTATTGGGTGTCACCCTCTCCCAGTACCTAGCTCAAAAAAGAGCGATCAATCCCGATTTAATCGCTGATTTGGCCATTTGGTTAGTAGTGGGAGCCATACCTGCAGCCCGTCTGTACTATGTTCTCTTTCAGTGGCAAGAATACGCGCAAAATCCTGCTGATATTATCGCCATTTGGAAGGGAGGTATTGCTATTCACGGGGCAATTATCGGGGGTTTGCTGGCGGCCCTAATCTTTGCCCGCATTAATCGGGTTTCTCTTTGGCAATTACTCGATCTGGTGGCCCCTTCAGTTATTCTCGGTCAAGCGATCGGACGTTGGGGTAACTTTTTTAATTCGGAAGCTTTTGGCAGTCCGACTAATTTACCTTGGAAGTTGTTTATTCCTCCGGCTAGTCGTCCTTTAGAATATATCGCCGTCGATTATTTTCACCCCACCTTTCTCTACGAATCTCTCTGGAATCTGGCAGTTTTTGCCCTACTCATCTATCTATTTTTCTGGGGTTTAAAACACCCTAGTAAATTAAAAATTGGCACCCTTACCCTAGTCTATTTTATCGCCTACAGTCTAGGTAGATTCTGGATCGAGGGGCTACGCACCGATAGTTTAATGTTTGGGCCTCTAAAAATGGCGCAAATAATTAGTTTAGGAGCGATCGCTATCGGTATTTTCGGGTTATTCTGGTTATATAAACTGCAGCGTCCTTTACCGGATGTGGTGGCGACCGTCAGTTATAATCAAAAGTTACCCTAGCTAACCCTGACAATGGATCTAGTAACGATTTTTCAACAGGTTTTAAACGGTTTATCGATCGGTAGTGTCTATGCTATTTTTGCCCTCGGTTACACTTTGATTTTTTCCATTTTAGGGATTATCAATTTTGCCCATGGCGCAATTTTTACCCTCGGTGCCTATTTTACCTACGCTCTAGCGGGGGGAGTTTTCGGGTTTAATGGTTTATTGGCTAATGCCAAATTACCCTTTTCCTTACCCTTTTTTTTAGCACTCTTGCTAGGCTGTATCCTTTCAGGTTTCACCTCGGTTCTTCTGGAAAGATTGGCCTTTAAACCCCTCCGGGTACGGGGTTCCGATTCTCTCTTAACTCTGGTTTCTAGCCTAGGGGCAGCCGTGGTGATTGTCAATGTCATTCAATACTTATTCGGGGCAGAAATTTATACTTTTCCCGATGGGATTTATGGCAATCTTCCCCCCGCAATTAATTTCGGTACAGCCGATCGCCCCGTGGCAATTCGCACAATTCAGATTATTATTTTTCTGGTTTCAGCAGTTATGGTGGCTTTGCTAACTTATTGGGTTAATTTCACCAAAATGGGCAAAGCTTTACAAGCGGTAGCTGAAGATGTCACCACGGCCAGTTTGTTGGGGATCAATCCCGAAAAATTTATCGTGATTACCTTTTTTATTAGTGGTGCCTTGGCAGGTTTAGCAGGAACTTTAGTCGGTTCTAGTGTTAGTATCGCTGGCCCCTATTTCGGTATTGCTTTCGGATTAAAAGGTTTAGGAGTGATTGTTTTAGGGGGATTGGGAAGTATCCCCGGAGCAGTAATCGGTGGTTTATTATTGGGTATTGCCGAAGCTTTTGTTCCCGCAGAATATTCCGGTTATCGAGAGGCGATCGCTTTTGCTATTCTCTTTATTATGTTGTTAGTTCGTCCCCAGGGTTTACTAGGCAGAAAGTTAATTCAAAAAGTCTAAGTAGGTTTAATTGGCCGAGAGAAAAACTGTTTTTCCCGACAAGGAAGATTGATAGGCAGCGTAGGCCACTTCTAGGGCATAAAGACTGGCTTGGGGAGTAACATAAAGAGGAGACCGATCAAAGAGATAATCTAGCACCATAGCGGTATCTTTGGCAAAAAGACCGCGACGGGTTTCCACTTCTAAAGCTTGGCTACCTTCACTATTAATTAACTGCCCTGTTTCCCCTTCAAAAATTAAGCTACCTGCCTCGCCATGAATAGTGAAAGTTCGCTCATTTTGCCAAAAAACTTCGCCTTTGCCGTAGGTAACTTCAGCAATTAAGCCATTTTTAAATAATAACTGTGCCTCACACAAACAGGCCAGAAAATAATCGGATTCCGGGGCATTCCAATAACGACAATGACAGGATACGGACTCCACTTCCCCAAATAAATTAGTCAAGCGATGGATACGAGAAAGGGCCGCAATCAAGGGAAAACCGAATAAATCCCGATGAAATGTCCAGCGCCGGGGTGCTGGTCTGCCGGGGGCGATCGTGGTATAACGGGCTAGGTGGATATTGCCGAGGCTGGCTAAATACTGCTGTTGGGTTTGATGCAGTCCCCCCAAAAGTTCAATATGTTCGACGTGCAGTAATTTGTTCTCGGTTTCGGCTAGGGTGATTAATTCTGCTGCCGCTGCCGGGTGGAAAGCCAGGGGATACTCGACGATAACGTGCTTACCGGATTTTAAAGCAGTACGGGCGATCGAGGCATGGGCCTGATTAACGTTGGCAATGACAATCAGATCGAGATCAGGATGACTGGCCAGGCTTACTGCCGAATCTAGGGCAGAAATTTGGTATTTTTGCGAGAAATTAGCGATCGATTCGGGACTATTACCGCTAAAGTACAGAAGCTGGGCGCGATCATCCGCTTGCAAGCTTTCAGCGCGACGTTGAGCGGCGAACCCTGTGCCAACTATACCAATTTTTAGGGGACGATGAGAAGTCATCAGGGGCATTCTGGCGACGCTTTATCTTGGCAATCAACTCATCTATTATCTCAAAAATAGCGCCCTAAAAGATGTGGAGGGGTGAATTCATGTTTTAAATGGGCAACGCCAATTTTTTGCTCCTGTTTAGGACCTAGAGCTTCTAAACCGCGATCGGTTGTCGGGGAGCATGACGACGAGGGGAAACCACCACGGGAGTGGGCGACACTGCACAGGTTAATTCTAGAGACTGTTCTAAACTAACCACCCGATTGAGTTGTTGCCATTCAGCACTAAAAGGAGGCATCGCTAGAGCGCAGGCTTTCCAATGAGCTTCGACGGGAACATCTAGTTGTTGACAAGTGCCACCGCGCCGACCCTGGGTTTGATAGTATCGGCAGTATCGACAGGAAGAGGTAAGAAAGTTTGCGGCTTGCATGGGTTAGCTTTAAAAGGAAGATGATTATAAGGAACTCAAGGGATGACTCTCTTTTCGCTCTGTGTAATATTGTCCTACCCTGTGCCAAGGGTATTTTCCTGACTACCATAGCTAGGACTGATACGCCATATAGTTTTTAGTGATCCCCAAAAAAAATTTTATTTTTAGAATCTTTTAATAGTTACTTTGCAAAAAGCAGCACTGTCTCAAAACTGAAGAGTTCAACTCAGTTGTGGCCGAGGTTATCGGCTCTAGTATCGCCGATAACAAACCGGGGATCAAGCCTTAGCCGAATAGAATTGATGAATACAGGTTCAATTAAGACAGAAAAGATCGGCCAATTGATTCCCGACTCAAAACCACTCTTTCCACAAGACTATAAAAAAATTTAATCTTTTACCCCGCCCGACTGGGCAAAACAAAAAGCACAACATTGCCAACGCTCAAGCTCTCCGGAGGGACTGGGAGACTGACAACGAGGACAAATCGGCCAAGATCGGGTTCTATGAACTATTTTCTGGCTCCAACTCTCTAAACTGTCCGGTTGCTGGGGATTTTCTGGCGGTTTTTCCGGGGTGACATAACTAGGATGATCTCTCAGGGATTTAGGTGCGATCGCTTCTGGAGGAATTAACTGACTATCTTGCTGCCAACGGGCAGCAGAAAAGCGGATATCGCCCAAGGGAGTCTCTAACTGACTATTAAGCCGTTTTAATAAGCTATAGCGTTGTAAAGACAATTCCTGGGCTAAAGCGGCGCTACTGGTAGCCACCGATAAAACCCCGCGACTCAGGGAAAAAGGCCGGGTTTGCTCAAGCAGACGGGGATTAATAATTTTTGGCCATAATTGCAGCACTTGATCATACTGGCGATATTCTTCCCAACCCACCTGTTGAGTAATAGCCGCCAAAATTTTGTCAAGAGAATGTAAAGACATCTGGAAAATCTAGGGAATACCACGGTACACTAGGACGAAAAAACCCCCTAACTTTTCAGCATAACCTTTAATACCCTCATGAAATCCGATCGATCCCCATCCCCCCAAGATTCCCCTCTCTCGATCGTTCATCAACCCAGTTCAGCCATCGATCCCGCTCGGGAACCAGAATACCTAGAAGCTGCTGTCATTAACGTCTATCCCCAAGCTGAAGATCTCTTTTTTACCCCTTGGGGTATCCGGGCAATGGTGATCTTTTTAATTGCTAATAGTCTCCTCAGTCTCAATCAATGGTTAACCAATACTACCCCCACCCCGAGGAAAACTGAGAATTCCCCCCTCGAGCAGCGCCAAAATAACTCCCGCCACCTCGATCGATTGATAGCGATCGCTCGTCCGGTACAGAAAACTCCTCAAACCAGTCCGATCGTTAATATTCCCGCTCCTCCGGTTAAAACTAGCCCGATCGCTAACATTCCCGCCCCACCAGTGGTTCAGAGTCCCCCCACCGCTATCAATCTGACTAATGCCCTCTTACCCCCGAATCCGCCACCATCCCCAATGCCGGCCCATCAATTACCCGTCAGTAAGATCAAGCAATCTTTACCCGTCGCCCCCCCGAACCCCAGCACCCCGCCCGTATCTTCCCTAGTTTCTGCACCACCGCCACCACCGCCCCAAGTCACCCCCGCCCCCTCGACCGCGATCATTAACGAACGAATGTTGGAGGAATTGCGTCAAAGAGAAGAATCACCCGCTAATTTACCCTTTTTTCAACGGGAAAAAGCCCGTCGCTTGGCCAATCAAAACCGACAGGAGGCGGTGGAGTTAATGAAACAGTTACCGCCAGAATTACAAGCATCCCCTTCTCCCAGTAGTCCGGCACCTTCAGAAACAGCCGATCCCTCCCAGTCCCCCGTCCCTAGTTCTATCATTATTGATAGGAGCGGCACTTCGGTAAACTATTAGGGTTCCTATCGGGAGGACGGCAATGGGTTTGTTTGATCGCATGGGCCAAGCAATTCGCGCCCAAGTCAATAGTCTGATTCAGGAAAATCAAGATCCCGAAAAACTGCTGGAAAAGGCGATCTTGGCGATGGAAGGGGAATTGATGCAAATGCGACAAGCCCTGGCGGCAGCCGTCGCTACCCAGAAACGTACCGAGCGCCAACGACAACAACAGGAAAAAGCGGCCCAAACTTGGCACGAACGCGCCCAATTAGCCCTACATCACGGTAACGAGGAACTCGCCCGCCAAGCTCTCAGCCAATGGCAAACCTATCAAAGTCAGATCGCCCCCCTACAAACCTCCCTGCAACAACAGACGGCTATTATACAAAAGTTAAAGAAAGAACTCTTGACAATTGAACGCAAATATGCTGAGATGAAAGCACAAAAAAGCCTTTATGTGGCCAGATTGCGATCGGCGAGTGCCAGTCAAAAAGCCCAAGAAATTATGGGCAGTTTGAACAGCAGTCAGATGGGAACTATTTTCGAGAAATTAGAAGCAAAAGTCCTAGAAGCCGAATCCCAAGCCGATTTAATCGGGTATAAAGACCCCTTAGAGCGACAATTCCAAGATTTGGAGGGACAAAAACAAATTGAAGCGGAATTACTCAAGTTAAAACAAGAAAACTTGGATGGGTGATGTGGGAAGTGGGGTGTGGGGTGTGGGGTGTAGGGTGTGGGGTGTGGGGTGTGGGGAGAAAAAAGCTGTCTCCTGACTCTTGACTCCTAACTCCTATCCCCTATCCTAGCTCTCGTGGTTTATATTGGATAATAAGCCGTTAGGCAAGATAGGAAATTTTAAGAACAGTTAACTGATTTAGTACACACCGAGAGGAACAAGAGCGTCATGGGTTTATTCGATCGCCTTAGCCGAGTTGTCCGAGCTAACCTCAATGATATGGTGAGCAAGGCTGAAGATCCAGAAAAAATGCTGGAACAAGCTGTCAGTGATATGCAAGAGGATCTAGTACAGGTACGTCAAGCGGTCGCTAGAGCGATCGCCGAACAGCGACAAACGGAACAAAAATACAGCAAAGACCAGTCAGAAGCCAATAAATGGGAACAAAGAGCCAAATTAGCCCTTTCTAAAGGGGATGAAACTCTCGCCAGGGAAGCTCTTAAACGCAAGAAAGATTTCACGGAAACCGCCGCCATTCTCAAAAATCAACTGGATCAGCAAACGGTACAGGTAGATAGTCTGAGAAAAAACTTGATTGCGCTCGAAAGTAAGATTTCTGAGGCAAAAACCAAGAAAAATATGTTAGTAGCTCGCTCCAGAGCCGCAAAAGCTAACGAAGAAATCCAAAAAACCCTCGGCAGTATCGATACCAGTAGTTCCATGTCCGCTTTTGAGCGCATGGAAGAAAAAGTTGTGCAGATAGAAGCCCGTAGTCAAGCGATCGGTGAATTGGGTGGCATCGACATGGAACGTCAATTCGCTGCACTAGAATCGGGTAGCGATGTGGAGGATGAATTAGCAATGCTGAAAGCACAAATGTCCGGGGGAGCATTACCGGGTACAGCTTCTAGTCAACCCACTTTACCCCAAGCAACCACCGTCAGGGATTCGGCAGTGGATGCGGAATTAGAGGAATTGCGATCGAAGTTAAAAGAACTGTAAAACTTTGAGAGCGTCGAGACGTACTATCTACGGTACGTCTCTATTTATTAATTTTGTTGTTGAGATAGGGAATAAGCTAAGAGGAATTTTAACCGCCTATCCTTAGATTAGTTCTCCCCCAATCCCTTTACTTTTGCCTCTTGGCTCATCTCAACAAGCAATTTAAATACGCGGGCAGCTTATCCATGTTCTTATTACTAGACAAGGGCAGCTTTGTCGATATTAAACATCTGATTAGGTTTTGCCGAGCAGAATTATCCACCCTATTCCGTTAATCCTTCAGCGTGTTTGACCGAGCGTAGTTGGTTAAGAAATTGCTCTATTTCTTGAGTTTTATCGATCTTGGTCGGTAAATTAAAGCCATATTCAAGAGGAGCATCAATAACAAGAATTTTTTGATTATTGATGTTACTTTCATCAATCAACCATAAAGCATGGGTTTGATAAGCTGGAATCACTAATAATCTGACTATGATATTTTCTTCAGGGATATTTTCATCAATCCAGCTAATAGCTTGATCGAATTTTTCTGCTAATTCCGATTGAAAAATTCCATCCACAGACCAATCTGTAGGTTCACTGCCAAGGCTACTAGAGCGAGCGTAGGCGATCGGGGTATTATCTGATTTTACTTGCAGATGCCATTGCCCTGATGGACGAGCTAAACGGGTTAAATCGTTGGTTGGTTCAACCACTGCATTTGCGGGTAGATTCCAGACATCTACACTTTCATGCAAAGCAGGGGAAACTGCACCGAGAGACTCAGTTATTCTAGACAAGCTAAAACCTACTTTTCTTTGTAATTGAGTTAAAACGTCATCGGGTAAAGTTTTAAAATGTGCCATTTTAGTTTATCTCCTAATATTAATCCATGTCCATCGCCATTGACCTTCGCCATAGGCAGTTTTAACTCGATCGTAGGGAATAATTATTTCACCCCGCCAAGGATCATAAATGATGACCTGGGGGACTGAATCAATTATATCCCAACCGACTGCTAAAACGGCATGACCCCCTCCTCCATTCCATTTAAAACCGATTTCTACTGCACGTTGATTATCAAGTTCAGTTTGTAAGGTGGTAAATTCAATCAAACCATTAATATAAATTGGATTAAAACTATACCTTACCCACATAGGAGCAATATTAAGAATTGGCAAGGGTTTATTGCACAATGAACTATTGGGTGAACTGCAACAACCTGTTAATTCAAAAGCAACATTGGCAAGGTTACATTGCTGCGTTGTGATGTCATCATTTTGCTGAAAAACCATCTGCATTGAAGCCGCCCAACACCATTGGGTTTGTTCTTGTTTAATCCAAGTGATTTTGTTAATTCTAGTGGCTTGCCCTAGGGTATCATCGCTGACAAAAGCTAAAAAAGCTGCTGCTTGTAAAATGCTCGGCTTTCCTTGTTCAACTCTTAAAGGCAGAGTTTTAGCCGGTGTTTCCCAGTCTAGATTAATTGCAGCACCTGTAATTAATTTTGTCCAATCAGGAGCGGCACCATCTCCTATGGTTTCTCCCACTGCATCCACAAGTGCATCAGCAATAACTTTAGCTAAACCTTTACTTGCTGCAGATAAAAAGACTTTGGCCGCTTCTTCAGGAGTGCCTCCTAAGCTACCACTTAAGTCAGCAGGTAATTGAATACCGTCAATTTTTGCCATATTTAACACTCTACTTTCATTTGATGTTTTTAGTCTATCTGACTGACATAAAAATAACATTTGGATCGACTATCAATATGTTCTTTAATTAATTCTTCATTTTTTTATTTATTAAATGCTAGTTACTAAACGGTAAACAACGGAAATTGTCGGGAGTTTTATTAAGCCTCTTTACAAAAGTCGGAAAATAACGGATAATGTCGGAAGGTAAAGCTTAAAATTCTAAAATAATCAGATAGGAACACTCAAGAGGTTTTCAAAGAGATTGATAATCTTGTTTTTCGTCAAACAGTAAAACACATTTACACCCTACAACTAGGCATTTTACAAAGTGTTTTTAATGGACAAAAATATGCAAAAATAGCAGAAGAGTATAAATGTTCTGAAGGTCATGCTAGAGATAAAGCCTATGAACTTTGGCACATTCTCTCAGAAGCATTAGGCGAAGATTTAAACAAATCAAATGTTCGATCAGCAATTGAAAGATTAATAATTACTAATAGTAGCAATAACTTGGTTAATTCTGGACAAATTGAAAAACTTAATTTTTGTCCCAACTCCCCTCAATATCCTGAAAACTTAGCCATGGATAATTCTGATATAATTGAAACCGAAAACTTGTTGATTGAAGAAAAATTAAAAGAAGCAAAACTAGAAACCGTTCCCAGACTGGTGCAAGTAGGGCTAACTGCTGAACAAATTGCTCAAGCCCTCGATTTACCTTTGTCATTAATTTTAGAAACTTTAAGGTAATTTCTTAATGGATAGCACAATAGTTTTTTTTCAAAATCTCACAAAGAATCGAGGCAATGTTATCCTTAATGTCTCTCGGCTTATTAGTTTATAATCTCGGTCAGGGAGAACTGAGAAATAGCTTACAGCCCTTCTCATAAAGATGAAGTATAATTTAATCTGGTATCAACGACCGAAAACTGGCTAATGTTAACCATTCCAGCGTTCCCCAACTACCTCATCACTAGGTAAAAATTCCCAAGCAGTGCCGCTCAAAACCCTTTAATTCTGAAGATAATCCTAAGATTTACCCCGAAAAAGAGCCAGAAAGGTGAGGATAGCTAGGATGGAAGTGAAAAGCAATTTTGACTCGAAATTATCCCAAGGGATCGATCGCATTTAACGAAACCCTTACCCCAACAGCATAAGACAAGAGAAGGACTTACTAAGGAGAAACCCAGCCATGAAAATCGGCGTAATCAAAGAAAGTGACCAAGGCGAGGCGCGGGTGGCGCTAGTGCCGGATACCGTCGCCCGTTTAGTCAAGGCGGGATTTGAGGTAATTGTCCAAAATGGGGCGGGAATTAGCGCTAACTTTGCCGATAGTGCCTATAGTGCCGTGGGAGCCGCCCTGAGCGAAAACAGCGAATATATCTATGAAACTGCCGATATTATTCTCAAAGTCGTCCCTCCTAGCGATAGCGAGATCGATCGCCTCAAAAATGGTGGTATCCTCCTCGGCTTTCTCGATCCCCTGCGTCAACCCCGGCGCATTGCCAAATTAGCCGAGCGCGGGATCACCGCTTTGAGTATGGAATTAATTCCCCGCAGTAGTCGCGCCCAGAGTATGGATGCCCTCTCCTCTCAGGCTAACCTCGCCGGTTACAAAGCGGTACTCCTCGCCGCCGTTGAGCTGCCGAAAATGTTCCCGATGATGACTACCGCCGCCGGGACGATCGCCCCAGCCAAAGTGCTGGTATTGGGGGCAGGAGTTGCCGGATTGCAAGCTTGCGCTACCGCCCGCCGTTTGGGGGCAGTGGTGGAGGCTTTTGATATTCGTCCCCAAGTCAAAGAAGAAGTGCAGAGTGTCGGGGCGAAATTTATTGAAATGCCCCTAGAAGAAGATACCGTCGCCGATAACGGTTACGCCAAAGAGGTTTCTCTTAGCACACAGGAGCGCATTTGTCAAGCCTTGGCCGAACCAATTAAGCGGGCTGATGTGGTGATCACCACCGCCCAAGTACCGGGGAAACAGGCCCCCCTGCTAGTCACCAAAGAAATGATCGCCACCATGAAACCGGGGTCGGTAATCGTTGATTTAGCGGCGGAACAGGGCGGAAATTGCGCCTACACCCAACCGGGACGAGAAATAATCGAAAATGGTGTAAAAATCGTCGGAGCCGTTAATCTTCCTGCCACAGTGGCCACCAATGCCAGCCAGATGTACGCCAAAAACCTGCAAATGCTGCTACAGCTTTTAGTCAGCAAAGACGGCAGTTTAAACCTCGATTTTGCCGATGACATCATTGATAGTGCCTGTGTCACCCACGCCGGCGAAATCCGCAACCAACGCATTAAATCCGCCCTCAGTGAACAGTTATCAGCTTTTTAGCTATCAGGATTCAGGATTCAGGAGGCAGGAGTCGGTCGTCAGGAGGCAGCTTTATTCTCCCCACACCCCACACCCCACACCCCACACCCCACACCCCACACCCCACACCCTATCCCCTATTTCTTTAACCAATGACTGCCCAACTTTTAACCGCTTTAGTGGTATTTGTCCTCGCTTCCTTTGTCGGTTTCGAGGTAATCAATAAAGTCCCTCCCACTCTCCATACACCCCTGATGTCGGGAGCGAATGCAATTTCAGGTATCGCCGTTGTCGGTGCGCTCCTCATCGCCGGAGGCACGGATTGGCACGAATTAACCGTAATTTTAGGGTTAATTGCCGTTATTTTGGCGATGGTTAACGTGGTCGGTGGTTTTGTCGTTACCGATCGAATGCTGCAAATGTTCAAGAAAAAAGAGGCTAAATCATGAATAATGCCCTTATCACAGGGATCGAGTTGTCCTATCTACTTGCCGCCATTTTATTTATCATCGGTCTTAAACAATTATCTTCCCCCGCTACCGCCCGTCAAGGCAATTTTCTGGCTGCCATCGGGATGCTAATCGCCATTATTGCCACCTTAATCAATCAAGAAATCCTCAGCTATGGTTTAATCGCCGTGGCGTTAGTGATTGGCTCGATTATCGGCCTAGTTTCGGCGCAAAAAGTCCCGATGACAGCTATGCCCCAAATGGTGGGGATTTTTAACGGTTTAGGCGGTGCTGCCAGTGCTTTAATTGCCATTGGCGAATACTGGCGTTTACTGCAAAGTGGTGAAAATATTGCCTTTGACTCGATACTGATCGCTATTTTGGGTATATTGATCGGCGGTGTCACTTTTACCGGTAGTGTCCTCGCTTTTGCCAAATTACAGGAATTAATCAGTGGCGCGCCCGTAACTTTTCCTTTCCAACAACCCTTTAACATTCTCTTGCTACTCACCTTTTTAGGGGGTAGTGTCTATCTCTTTTTTGATCCCACCTCGATCGATGTTTTCCTGACCTTGGTGGCACTTTCCCTAATTTTCGGGGCTTTATTCGTGCTTCCCATCGGCGGCGGCGATATGCCCGTGGTTATCTCGCTCTTAAACTCTTTTTCGGGACTTGCCGCCAGCGTAGTCGGTTTTATCCTGATGAATAGTATGTTGATCATCGCTGGTGCTTTGGTGGGTGCGTCGGGGATTATCCTGACTCAGATCATGTGTAAAGCCATGAATCGATCGCTGGCTAGTGTACTATTTGGGGCATTTGGTACAGGTGCTAGTGCTGGAGGCGAAGCGAGCGCCACTTCTAGCCTTGATAAATCAGTTCATGCTATTGATTCAGAAGAAGGGGCAATGATGCTCGGTTATGCGCGTTCTGTGGTGATTGTACCCGGTTACGGCATGGCGGTGGCCCAAGCACAACACGCAGTGCGAGAATTAGCTGAACAGTTGGAAAAAAATGGCGTTGAGGTTAAATATGCTATTCACCCCGTGGCGGGAAGAATGCCAGGACACATGAATGTATTACTGGCCGAAGCTAATGTTCCCTATCCGCAACTCTACGATATGGATGATATTAATCCTGAGTTTGAGCGCGTCGATGTGGCCTTAATTATTGGGGCGAATGATGTGGTTAATCCCGCTGCCCGTCACGATAAAGCTAGTCCCATTTATGGAATGCCAATTCTCGACGTGGATAAGGCACAGCACACGATCGTGATTAAGCGCAGTATGCGATCGGGTTTTGCCGGGGTGGAAAACGAATTATTCTACAATCCCAAAACCTTTATGCTCTTTGGTAGCGCTCAAGATGTGGTAGCACAATTAGTATCACAAGTCAAGGATTTGTCATAATTCTTGACAAATAGGACGGGGTTTTCACCCCGTCTTTTTTTATCTGATTTTCCAGAGTTTAAAGATAATCCAGAACTAATTCCCCTTTGCTCACTTTTTCGGTAATTAAAGTTCTGACCAACTCTAATTCTTCCAGGGTCACTTTACCATCAGACCTCATAGCTAGGGCGATTCTTTCCCTTTCCCCTTGAGTGATCACGCCATCAACACTAGCCTGTTCGATAATAGCTCGCAACTTTTCTAGTTCCTGTTGTTCTTCTGCGGTTAATTCTGCTTGATTAGGGCGAGATATTTCCATAAAAATTTCTCCTTGAGGGATCAACACAAACTTGGTAATTTTTTTCTAAGTAGTAGAACCGCTGGCAGTTATCCCCAGTCAGCATCAGCAATCAGGGACAATGATTTTAGCAAGAGCTAGACCTTGATTCTTGACAGGGAGCCACTAAACCTGAATAGATGATAACTGATAGAGCTTACAGTATAGTGATTAATAGAAGCAATTTGCAAAGAATTATCGAGATAAAGAATGGATATTCGATCGACTGACACCTCGCTCCTTACCTGGACAGGAGATACTTTAGCCCTAGGTTTACCAGAAGGAACCATCGAGATTGCAGGAGAATTGGCAGAATTAAACGATAAACTAGGGGGAAACCTAGGTGATCTCATCTCCGAGACGGAATTCGAGGGAAAATTAGGCAGCAGTGCGGCGACTCGTCTAGGTGGTGGTCCGATTCGCAAATTAATCCTGGTGGGATTGGGAAAAACTGCCGATTTCGACCTGCAAACCCTGCGTCTAGCGGCTGCTGCGATCGCTCGTCTGGCCAAACAACAAAAAAGCCAAGCTCTGGCCATCAGTTTACCGGTAGTTGGTGATCAGTCCGCCACCGCCGGAGCAATCACGGAAGGACTACTACTGGCCAATCATCAGGATACCCGCTTCAAGTCCACTAAGGAGGAAAAAGGAGCCAAATTAGCAACCGTCGAGTTATTGGGTTTAGGAGAGCAAACATCTGCGATCGCCAAAGCCGAGCAAATCTGTTCCGGGGTGATTCTGGCCAGAGAATTAGTCAATGCTCCCGCTAACACCGTTACCCCCCTAACCATGGCAGAAACCGCCGAGCAAATTGCCGCCGAATACGGATTAAGTCTCAAAATTCTGGAACAGGAAGAATGCGAAAGCTTGGGTATGGGAGCCTTCCTAGGAGTGGCCAAAGCCTCGGATATTCCCCCGAAATTCCTTCATTTAATCTATAAACCCCAAGGAACCCCGAAACGTAAACTAGCAATCGTCGGCAAAAGTTTAACCTTTGATTCCGGCGGTTTGAATATTAAAGGGGCCGGCAGTGGCATCGAAACCATGAAAATGGATATGGGGGGTGGTGCCGCCACCCTAGGCGCAGCCAAGGCGATCGCCCAATTACAGCCAGAAGTGGAAGTACACTTTATCTGTCCGGCTACAGAAAATATGATTAGTGGTCGCGCTATGCACCCTGGGGACATTTTAACCGCTTCTAATGGCAAAACTATTGAAGTCAATAACACCGATGCCGAGGGACGATTAACCCTGGCCGATGGCTTGGTTTTTGCGGAAAAATTAGAGGTGGATGCGATCGTGGATCTAGCCACTTTAACCGGGGCCTGTGTCATCGCTTTGGGGGACGATATCGCCGGTTTATGGAGTAGCGATGAGAGTCTCACTGTTCAACTCCAAGAGGCCGCTAAATTAGCCGGCGAAAAATTCTGGCCAATGCCCCTAGAAGAAAAATATTTCGAGGGGATGAAGTCTCAAATTGCCGATATGAAAAACACCGGCCCGCGCCCCGGCGGTTCCATTACAGCCGCTTTATTTTTGAAGCAATTCATTAATAATACTCCCTGGCTCCACCTAGATATCGCAGGACCGGTCTGGTGCGATAAAGAAAATGGCGTTAATAATTCCGGGGCCACCGGTTTTCCCGTCCGCACTCTAGTTAATTGGGTAATGGCCAATAATTAAGTTATCGGTGATCGGTAAGCGGTATTAGGTGAGGAGTATTTTCACTGTTTACTGTTTACCGATCCCTGAAAAATCTGCCCCACCCCTCACCCCTATCTCAAGGTCGCGAGAGGACTCCCGTTAAACTGCGTAGCGGTTAACGGGAGATGAATCGCGACCAGAATGAAACTAACGCAGTAGCCTTTCCACTTTTGGGGAGTTTTGGTTCTCGACGTATTTTTTTAGTTGTTCGACAGTAACGTCGCCACAACTAGCCACGAAATAAGCTCCCGCCCAAAAATAGGGTTTGTTGTCGAAATACTTTGCCGCCAAATCCGGAAATTCTTGTCTAATTAGGGTTTGCTGAATAATGGTAAAACCCTTTTAAAATAAAGCTTTTGACCTGTTAAAGTCCGATGTTAGTGCTGCGAAAATAGGATTGGGACGTTCAA
>NZ_JASJFB010000251.1:0-4015 GCF_030065455.1 Microcystis sp. M53602_WE12
AAAAAGCTTTTCCTGGGGGCAGGGTGTGGGGTGTGGGGTGTGGGGTGTGGGGTTTTACCCATTTTCAGGGGGTCAATTACCTAATTTTCAGGGAAAAAGTACCTGAATTTTCCCCCCAATCACTCCAAAGGTCGGCACTTTTTGAGGGAAAACAAGTCTAAAAACCCTATCCAACAAGGTTTTTAGATTTATTCAGCAAACCCGAGATAGACCGTTCAAAAACAGCAACCAAACCACCACCACCAACCAATGCAGCACCGAGATCGTCCAGAGAGAACCAGTCAGCCAATAGACGACGGTGCAAGTTAATCCCAATAAAGCCGCTAAAATCAAGAAAATAGGCTGAAAAAAAGTCGGATTGCCCTTTTTGTAAAAAATAATTGCATTGAGGGGATGATAGACGGTAAAAAGCGTGATGCTGACCAAAGCAGAGAGGATCAGGTTAGCTGTGGAAGTTGCCGTTTCCGGATGGGGAATTAACAGCACCCGAAAGACGAATTCCTCCCAGAATGCCGGGAAGAAAAAACAAAAGACGAGCATTTTCAGTATCTCTAACGGTCTCCGTTCGGGGAAGTGCCAACGTAAAAAACCCGACCGGAAACCGATGGTCAGGGCGATCACAGCGTACAATCCCAATCCGATCGCCGTCACCCCCCAATCCCGACCGGTAAGGGGCAGCACGAGCGCGCCCAAAGTGCGACGGAGCATCGGTGCGATCATCGGCATTTCCCCGAATAACTTGGTCGGTGCGAGGGGTAAAATCTCCGGCATCGCTCCCCCAACCTGATTAGTACGGAGGAACCAGAGAGTAGCTCCTGACCGCAAGAAAATCTCACCGATCACGTCATTGCTGCCTCGCGGTAACATCGAGCGCCAGCTTAGTAGAGCGTTGGCCAGTGTATTTTCCCGAATCAAGCCTTTTCCGCGACTATCGGTGATACCGGCGAGAATTTCGGCGTTTTGCCGCCAATCGGCCCGGATCACCCCCCGGGGAGCTAATACTTGTTCTAAACGATCGCCCAATTGTCCCAAACGTTGAAAACGCAAGGTTTCCGGATCGTCGGCATGGGTTGTCAACCAAGCGGCGATCTTTGGATCGGTTTCAAACTGGTGGCGCAGGGTAGCGATCGTGATATAAAGGGCCTGATTCGAGTCCTGGACGCAGGAAGTCGCGGGGGTAACACTAGAAACCCCGGTCCCGTCCCCGATCCGGTAGCGAGCCATCATGATCTCTAACTGCTTGTGGAATTCTGTCAGGGGGGACAGAGAAACCCCACCGAAGTGGTAATCCTCCAATAGGTCTAATTTCACGATCGCATCGGATAGGGGTCGGGAATTAAGCCATCCCCGCTCTAAACTACCCGTATAGTTCGCCCAACTCTGATAACCGGATAAAATCCCCTGGGGATTGTGAGCGTACACCTGATCATAATCGAGCTGCCACTGCAGCTCTCCCGTCAGGGCATCCCGAATCACTTCGTAGAGAAAATAGGAAAAATGACCCGTTACCGTTCCCAATTGTATTGATTCGCCTTTTTTACCGCCGATCCCGCCGAAAATATGAATTCCTATGCCTTTATCGCCCTCTTTCCATGATTTTTTTTCACCCTCCAGCAGGACTGTTACCCGACTGGCGGTTCCTTTGCGGGATGGGGTATCGTTCCAAGTGCCGCGGGCGATGTAATCTTGGCCCGATCGCAGCCCAGTCAGGGTTTCCGTCGGTTGCAGTTGAAACAGCGATCGAGGTTTGATTGCTTGAACAGTAAAGAGTTTATCCCGTCCCCGCGCCCCGTAGATATACCAGCCCTGCTTTCCTTCGCTCGCTGCTGCTAACTGTCGGGGGGTGGAGATAAAACGTCCTCCGGAAACTAAGGGTTGTTGGGGAATGCGGATCACTTCCGAGGTGCCGTCGAATTGTCCACTGTCGCGGTTATAGTGTTGCACTCGGAAAAGTTCGCTCCCACAGGGGGGTGAACCGGGGCAAACCTTGGGGATGTCGCTGGGGGTTCGGGGGGGAGCTTCGCCGATAATTTTCACCAATGCCACAAAGCGCCCAGTAACGATCAAGGGCATTCGCTCCACTTGTAATGACGTTTCCCCGATTTCTGCATCGGGAAAGCTGACCACCACATCATCGAGCGGTCGCGATCCGGCCAGCGCTTGCAGTGGTCCGACCCCTGAACGACCATTCAAGCGAGTCGGTAGGATATTTCCCTGTTTTTCACTCTCGATCGCCTCTGGAGTGAAGCGAATATCCTTAGTAACCAGTCCTAAATATCGAGCCAGTGCCGGGGATTGCCGCCAACCTAAACGAACTTTTTGACCGACTAAATCCGGCCGGGGTGCTTGGTAAACCTGCAACCAAGTCCAATCTTCCCCCGGTGTGGCGGAATATTCCTCCGGTTTTGGCAAAATCAGGCGACCGATCCAAGGGGCGATCGGGCGATACCATCGCGGATCGAGGGATTGCTCTAGGGGAAAATAGCCCGGTTGATTGACCGCTAACCGACTCATGATCCAGTAGTCAGCCTTGGCTTCTTCCACGGGGCGCGGACTGAACAGAAACACCGCTAGAGCGATCGCCGCCAGCGAGAGAAGTATCCAGACAATCCGGGAAATCGTTCTTTTCATGGTATAGCTGACGCTCATCGATCGAGTCAGGTTTCTCCAGCCTACAGCGTTTAGACTAAGTAGCTGGTTATAATTAAATTAAAAACGGATTTTGCCTTTAATCCCCCCTTGATCCCCCCTTAATAAGGCTATCCATTAGTCGGATCTTTCTTAACAAAAAGAGAAGAAACTTAAAAAAAGGGGAAACGATTGATAGGTATAGTTTTGAAAGAAGGAATTAAGGTGGAGGTAAGCAAAAAAATGGAGAAATGGGCAGCCCAAGAATTACAGTATGCAGACCTAGGGGACACCAGAAGAAAGAAAAGGTTAATCAGTATCGTAGAAAACTTGGCCAGTCAACCTAGTACAAGTGTGCCACAAGCCTCGGGAAATCTAGCCGCCGCCAGTGCCACCTACGACTTTGGGAATTCCCCCTATTTTCACCCCTCAGATATAATTGCCGCCCAAGCTAAAAGTACAGTAGAAAGAATCAAAGAACATCCAATAGTTTTGGCAGTGCAAGACACAACAAGTTTAGACTTTACGACGCAAAAAGCCAAAAAAGGAATGGGTTATCTAGATTGTAAAACATCCTTTGGTCTCAAAGTTCATACCACCTTAGGAGTGTCAGCGCCAGGAGTACCTTTGGGACTGATTAATCAATAGGTCTGGGCAAGAGAAGAAAAGAATTTAGGGATTGCCAAGCAACGCAAAAAAAGAGAAACCGAAGAAAAAGAAAGTCAAAGATGGTTAGATTCTTTGTCAGAAACACAACAACAAATACCCGAAGAAATTCAAGTAGTAACAATCGGAGATTGTGAGGCAGACATATTTGATTTATTTGCCCAATCAAGAAGTCCTAACTCTCATTTATTAATTCGAGGAACTCATAACCGAAAAGTTAACTATCTCGAAGACAAGCAAAGGTCAGGGCATTCAGAGCCTAAATATTTACATCAATCCATCAGAGAAATAAAAGCCTGTGGGACCTTAGATGTGCAAGTAAAACGCCATCCTAATCACGAGGCTAGACTAGCTAAACTAACAGTTAGATTTGCCAGTTTTGAAATACAAGTACCTAGCCATCACTCCAAGGCGACCCCTCGTCAACCGGTAAAATTACAGGTAATTTTAGCTGAAGAAGAAAATCCGCATACCGGGGTTAATCCTATCAGTTGGCTCCTCTTAACTAGCCTAGACATTAGTAGCTTTGAATCAGCGATAACCTGTGTGCGCTGGTATAGTTATCGCTGGTTGATAGAACGCTATCATTTTGTTTTAAAAAGTGGTTGTGGATTAGAAAAACTGCAATTAGAAACGGGTAGGAGAATTGAGATGGCTTTAGCTACCTATTCAATTGTAGCTTGGAGATTACTTTGGTTAACCTATCAAGCACGCTTACACG
>NZ_JASJFB010000398.1:0-1319 GCF_030065455.1 Microcystis sp. M53602_WE12
CGGCTGTCCCCCGTCAAATTAAGGTTTCGGACAAACCAAAAGGTAAATTGGTTAGAGAATGTGATGAGATGTGGTCTTTTGTTTTTTCTAAGACGATAAAGGTGTATATCTGGCGTTTAATTGATAGAAAGACAAGGGAAATTATTGGTTGCTATGCGCGGAGATAGGAGTCGTCAATCAGCCAAAAAACTTTGGGGTCAGTTTACCAGGCGTTGACCGACAATGTGCAGTTGCTTACACAGACTTTTGGGAGTACTATAAGACAGTAATTCCCAGTAAACGTCATCGACCAGTCGGTCAAGAAACTGGTCAAACTAATCCTATTGAAAGATTAAATAATACCTTTCGACAAAGGATTTCTCGGCTGGTGAGAGAGAGTCTATCTTTCTCTAAAAAAATGGAGAATCACGTTGGGGAGCCCTTTGGTATTTTATCCATGACTACAATGCACAGCAAAGCAAAGGATTAAGCCGCCATCACTACTACCGAATCACCACCTCGGCAGTGATAGCATCCTCGTTGCCTGGTGAATTAGTAAAGGTCACTTGAGAGACTTTGTTCGTCTCGTCATTGGACAGCGTTGCCTCGGTCGGGTTGCCCTTAACCTTAATTTTAAAGGTGCCTGCATCGGTCACGACTGGATACCGGCTCAGATTGAAGACTTTCTTGGTTCCATCCCCCTTACCAACTGGTTCATCGATGACTACATCAACAAATGGCGAATTGACTTCATCTGGCACGATGCCAATAAATCCGGGGATGCTGGTGCTGACTCTGGCGATCGCTTTGACTGCTGAAGGTACTTCTTCAACATAAACGCCAGGAGAAAGATATTGAGGCATAGCCCTCTCCTTAACAAAATATTTGCTTAATCTCCATGCTAGCACTTTTGGTCTATTGTGACTCCTCTCTACAGGGGTGACAACGAGATTAAAGTCTAGGCTGGGTGTGGGTTGTAGGTAGGGTTGATTCATTTAAATTATTAAGTACAGCTGATTTTGAGTCAATAAATTTGACTGAAGATTATCAAGTTTATCTTTTTCTAATCAAAAGAGTTAGTCACAATAACTAATCTTTAATCCTCTGCCAATATTTATTATGAATAGATTGATAAAACTTGTTAACAAGCCACGGCTCTTCGTTACTTGTTATGGTTCGATAGGGGGGCATAAATCGACTAAATCCTTATCTGGCAAAAGACTTAATTGATTAGTTCGCTCTAGATAAAAAACAATTGACAAAAATCGCTAAATGCCTTTCTATATAAGGGTTCCATCCCTTATAACCCCCGTCCATTGCATAACACAAACCGAAGAGCC
>NZ_JASJFB010000814.1:0-1451 GCF_030065455.1 Microcystis sp. M53602_WE12
CCTCAACCAACCCATCAAGAAACTTGTCTCAAAGATATCCTAGAAGAAAAGGAAGTCAGCGTTAAATATTATCTCTCTAATCAGTATTTAGAAACTTTGTTTAAACACAAGGATAGACACCAAAATAAAGGTAATGGGTTCGGTTATGAGATTATTTCTCCCGATGGTATCGCTAATGCTATTGTGGTGGGAGGTATGGGAAAAGAAAGAAATTTAGTTATCAATAAAAGACTGACTAATTTTACTCCCGTTACTCGCATTAAAGGAGAGGTAAATAAGTTATTCGTCCGCAGAATGACTCCCAGAGAATGGGCAAGATTACAGGGATTTCCCGATAGTTTTCAGATTGTTGTCAGCGATGTCCAAGCTTATAAACAGTTCGGTAATTCTGTGGCCATTCCGGTGGTAAAAGCGGTGGCAAAAGAGGTGATTAAAACTTTAAATTTATCCAGAGATTCTCAAGAAAATATCAGGATTAAAGACCTAGAGGGGAGACAATTAGAACTATTGTCAATCTGAGGAAAAATAGCAATTGTTTCTAGGTGTTTGGGTAGATGACAGCGTTTCTTACCAAGATGAAGTATAACCTAATTTGGTATAGACGACCGACTCCCCAAAACCAAAACTTCCTATCTCACCGTTAAGATAACTGCCAGAAGTGTTGAACGTCGTAAAAAGTCACACAAAAACGCCTATTATAGATAGGATGTAGAAGTAAAGATAAACCTCAAGGAGATCATAAAATATGCTAATAAATTTTCCAAAACTCATGAAAGATATTTTGAAACCACTGCCTAAAAATGACTACTGGGACTTAAACAAATTTTAAGCCCAAATGTAGCCCAAAGCCGCTTTGTGAGAGGTAAAGACATCAATATTCTGCGTTAGCCAAGTGAAAAAACGAAAAGACATCGCTGTACGAAAAGCCTCCAACGCATCGGTAAACGTCTCCAGAGGTTTATTCGCCCATCGTCTTTGTAGCCCCCCAGTTAAGTGATGCCAGAGAATAAAAGTGTAGGCACAAAACACCAGGATAAAATGGCGAAGAAGGCTTTCTTTCTCGCGAACCTGATATTCTCTTAGCCCCAACCATCCTTTCGCCTCTCGATAGAAAACTTCTACCCAATTTCTTGGCGAGTAAGTTTCTACTAGCCACTGCGGGGTTACTTTTTCCGCCTGGACATTCGTGATAAAATAATCGATGTCCGTAGCTTCTTCCCAAGAACTCGCGTTCATGCGGATGGGGTCGTTTCTGCCATGGGCGTATTTTGACGTGAAAGCCTACTATGACTTGATTATAGCTAAAAAAGGGCTCTTCGGTTTGTGTTATGCAATGGACGGGGGTTATAAGGGATGGAACCCTTATATAGAAAGGCATTTAGCGATTTTTGTCAATTGTTTTTTATCTAGAGCGAACTAATCAATTAAGTCTTTTGCCAGATAAGGATTTA
>NZ_JASJFB010000059.1:0-4368 GCF_030065455.1 Microcystis sp. M53602_WE12
GCACCACCTTTTAGACTTTATGCTCGATGAGGCCATCCCTGTTACTCGCGTTAATTCTTCTTGATTTTGGATGGGGAGCTACAGGGCAAAAGCGTTTTGTATTCTGTATTCCTTGCTACATTCTGAATTTGGAATTGCTGGTAATCAGTAATCAGTGAAAAGACAGCATTGTTACGGCCATTTAATACTGCTGAGTTAATACCACTCACTTAAAACCCAAATTTTCGATAACTGTTTACTGACAACAGCAAAAAGCTCCCTAACCCCCATCTTGCCAATTTTTAAGTAGGTAGGTGTTGAAAACTTTCAGATGCCCCCCTTATTAAGGGGGGATTAAGGGGGGATCGGCACCCCCCTTATTAAGGGGGGATTAAGGGGGGAGCCATCTTCAATTTAATTATAACCAGCTACTTATTATGAGAACAATCGCTGAAATCAACGACAAAATTGCTAAAAAAACGGCTGTAGTCTGGACAGTAGAGGAATTAAAAAGCCGCGTGAGCGAGATGGGAATTAAGGAGGTTTTTTCCCAAGTAGATGTGGTTTGTACGGGAACTTTTGAACCGATGGAATCTTCGGGGGCAATTATTAATTTAGGTCAGACGGATCCGCCGATAAAAATTCGTCAATGTTGGTTAGATGGGATTCCTGCTTATGCTGGTTTTGGGGCGGTGGATTTATATTTAGGAGCCAGCGCTATTAGTGATCTAGCGGCCAAAAATGAGAATTTAGAGGGAGAAAATCCCGAAAGGGGCGGCGGACATATTATTGAGGATTTAATCGCTGGAAAATCGATTCAATTGCGCGCTGTCGGCCAGGCCACTGATTGTTATCCTCGCACTTCTTTTGAAACGATTATTTCTAAGGAGACTATCAATCAATTTTATCTTTTTAATCCTCGCAATCTCTACCAGAATTTTATCGTCGGAGTCAATGGGGGAGAGCGGACTTTATATACTTATTTGGGACCACTACAGCCGCGATTAGGTAATGCGGTTTATTCTAACCCCGGGGCAATTTCTCCCCTGTTAAATGACCCAGATTTAGAGGCTATAGGCATCGGTACGCGCCTTTTTTTGGGAGGAGGAATCGGTTATATTGCCTGGGAAGGAACCCAACATTTTCCCCTGCAAAAACGCCTACAAAATCGAACTCCTATTGGACCGGCTTCCACCTTAGCCTTAATTGGTGATGCTAAACAAATGAATGCTCGCTGGGTGCGGGGTTGTTATTTCAAAAATTATGGGGCTTCTTTAATGTTAGGGGTAGCAGTACCGATTCCAATTTTAAGCGAGGAAATAGTTCGACATTGTGCGGTAAAAGATGAGGAAATTGTCGCTCCAGTGGTGGATTTTTCCATTCCCCGGCGAGTCCGTCCTACCTTTGGTTTAATCACCTACGCTAAACTAAAAAGCGGTCGGATTATGATCGAGGGAAAAAGTGTTAAGGTGGCTCCTTTGGCCAGTATTTCCTTGGCCCGGGAAGCCGCTTTAGAATTAAAAGCACTGATCGAATCGGGAGAATTTACCCTCACAGAACCCGTGGCAAAAATTAATCTAGAGCGAACTTTTATCCCCCAGGATCGTTGGGGTGGAAAATTATCAATTGAGTGAGGAATTAAGGGATTGCGTGCAGGTGGCACAACTACAATTAAGATGACGAAAAATCGGATTTTCTTCCCCAGTTGTCTTGGCGATAATCATGTCACCTAAGTTCTCGGTGTTGAAACTAGGATGAAAGGACTCTGGGGCAGCTTGTACGGAGTTAGTGGTAACTGCTAGGGCTAATAAACTAGCGGAAGCAGTGGCAAGAATAAAGACTTTTTGATTCATAAGTTTGCGGGAATTATTGGCCATGAATACCACTGATTATAGCACCCTGCTTGCCGATGAGGAGATATTCTAATCATAAGAGTCAGAGAGGGCTAACCGTCAAATTAGCCAGATTGCGAATTTCTACTTTTTGTTCTTGGGCGGCAATTTCTCCGGCTTTTTGTAACAACTTGAGGGCGCTTTCCTTAATTCCGCTTTCCCTAAAAGGGCGGGTAATACTAAATCCTGTTTAAAAGGTATTATTAGGAGAATGGGAAGCGGGAAGCGGGGAGAAACAATCCAGATCTTGCGGATTTTTGCTTAACTCATCCCGATAGTTTCTGAATATCGGGAGCGGATTTTGTCGGTGAATCAGCACGAAATTGGGCGTAACCACCCGCTAAAAAAACGGTTTTACCCACGCCGCGTTGACCGATACCGAGTAAATTAAAAGGGGGGGGTTGTTGTGGGTGATAATATTTTCATGAGCAAATTACAGCGTTTCTCAGATACATGAGGTTGGTTCTTGCATCTGAAATACTTGATTATCGACGATTGGTCTGTGCTTCACCTTTACGAGAAAGGCTGTAATAGAGTAATCTAATTAGCTAATCGATCAATTTTTGGCAAGCACCTCCCAATTTAATGACAAAAAAGACAGCTTATCATCTTAATACACCCATAATTATACCCACGATCGCCTGTTTAGCCATTCTGTTAATTCTCGTGATAGCAGAAATTAGCGTGGCCCAGACGGCAACTAGCGACAATAGCGAGGCTTTATACCGAGAATTAAGGGTGAAAATCGATACTTTATGGGTAATTTTCACCGCTTGCCTTGTCTTTTTTATGAATGCCGGCTTTGCCATGCTAGAGTCTGGTTTTTGCCGCTCGAAAAATACCGTTAATATCTTAACCAAAAACTTAATTGTTTTTGCCTTGACAACGATCGCTTTTTGGTCTTTTGGTTTCGGCTTAATGTTTAGTCAAGGTAACGGTTTTGTCGGTCTTAGCGGTTTTTTTGTGCTAGGAGCCGATAATAGCCCCAATACTGGTCTCAACTATCTTGGCATCTTTCCCTCCCTTTCTTGGGCGGGCATACCTCTACAGGCTAAATTTTTCTTTCAATTAGTCTTTGCCGGCACTGCGGCCACGATTGTTTCGGGGGCAGTGGCCGAAAGAATCAAATTTCTGGCTTTTTTCCTGTTTAGTCTGCTATTAGTGGCTTTTATCTACCCGATCACCGGTCACTGGATTTGGGGAGGAGGTTGGTTAGCGCGGCTCAATTTTTGGGATTTTGCCGGTTCTACGGTAGTACACACGGTCGGTGGTTGGGCCTCTCTCGTCGGGGCAGTGTTATTGGGGCCGCGTCTGGGCAAATATCAAGGCAGTAATTCCATGGCACTACCCGGTCACAATCTCACCCTCTCTACCCTCGGCTGTTTTATCCTCTGGTTAGGTTGGTTTGGTTTTAACCCCGGTTCCACCCTGGCGATGGAACCCGAGGCTATTTCCCGCATCCTCCTCAACACTAATATGTCGGCGGCCACCGGCGGCATCGCCGCAACCCTAACCGCTTGGCGCTATTTCGGTAAACCAGACCTCTCGGTGATTATCAATGGCATTCTCGGTGGTTTGGTGGCCATTACCGCTGCCTGTCCCTATGTACAGATCGGTTGGGCGGCAATTATCGGCATGATCAGCGGTATTTTAGTGGTTTTGAGCGTCGATTTCTTCGATCGCCTCCAGATTGACGATCCGGTTGGGGCGCTATCGGTACATCTAGTCTGTGGTTTGTGGGGAACTTTTGCGGTAGCTTTATTTGCCGCCGGTATCGAGGCTAATTTTTATACCCAGGGACCGGTGAGGGGATTACTGTTGGGGGGAGGATTACCGGCAATTAAACAGGTATTCGTGCAACTTTTGGGCTGTGCGGCAGTTAGTCTTTACACTGTAATTGTCAGTTGGTCAGCATGGAAGGCGATCGATTTTTTCGTCGGTTTAAGGGTATCGACGGAAGCAGAATTGAGAGGACTGGATCTGAGCGAACACGGTTTACAAGCTTACAGTGGTTTTCTGTTTAAATCCGACCTTGCCCATAAGGTCTCGGCTATTATTCCCAAAAGAACCATTATTCCTCCCAAAGATCGGGGAGCGGATAAGTAGTCTGGCAAAATTAATTTCCTAGTCGAGACTCCAATTCAGTGATCAGTGATCAGATGTGAGTTTTCACTGTTGCCCCTTGCCTTCAGAAGCTGACTACTGACTCCTAACCAACCACGACAATTTTTGATTTTGACCGGAGTCCCCTTATCGACCTAAAAGATTGGCAATATCAGCACATCCCCCCGGAATAGTTGCCCGCGACTTTTCCCCACACCAACGACAACAATAGTGACGTTGTTCCTCGCTCATATTTTTCACCCCGGTAAAATTGACATTTTCTACCACTGCTCCCGTGTGTTCTCCGCTGTCATAATTGGGGGGAACGGTACGACTGCGGGGGGTAGCATTTTCTAGGGAACCATAAAATAAACGCATCCCTTTCATATCTGCC